>CAYURV010000015.1:0-13357 GCA_964447115.1 uncultured Candidatus Bathyarchaeia archaeon | reverse complement strand
GCCCATCGTAGATGATCTCTCGAGTGAAATTAACCCCTAGAAAGATGCCTTCATCTTGTAATTCACCAGAGATCCGATATCCATCCATATCCACGATGAGCAATCTTCCAGATCCTGCATAGCTTCTCAGCAACGACTCAGCGGCCTCCTTGTTGTGGTGTGTGAAGGAGTAGAGAACCAAAGCATGATGGCTTAGGAGTTCATCTAGACTGTAGTCATCAATACACGATGAGGGGGTAGTTGTTATCGTCATGTTGAATGGTCTCCTTTCAAGTACGCTTCTTACAACGGAGCTAGGATAGGCCTCACCAATCACTAAGATGTCGCTAACAGCCGTCTGGATTATGCCTTTGTACCCCAGATATTTGTAGACGATGTATCCATCGTTCACGTAGACAGTTCGGAGAGCATTCAGCTCCAGAAGTGAGGCTACTCTTTGGACGACATTTCTGTCGACTATGGCATATTCGACATTGAATAGTTTAAACATGCTTAGGACACGAGCGGTTTCGTTCTGTAACAGAGCAAAGGTTCTGCAGTATTCAATAGCATAGGAGAGTTTTGAGCCTTGGACGTAGTAACCTCCAACTATAGCTCTTCCGGTCAAGGCAGGGGAATATGAGTAGAGAGGAGCATCCGGACCGATAAATAATACTCGCCCGTCTCCCGAGCCTTGCTCTTTGACATAACGGCAAACATCATTGAAGCTGGATACTGGACCAGATAGGTCTATCGACGGAGAGATAGACGATGAATCCACAATGGTGAACGTCGTCAATAGTATGCACAGCCCTATAGCCAAGAACCTGTATCGTGGAGGAAATCTTATGTCAGCTAACCTTTCTAGAAGACTTCCTGCAGCTGAAGCCAGACCACAGGCTATACAGAACACGCAGAGGACTATCATCCGCTCTGGATATACTCCTAGACTAATCAGAGGATTTAACCAGCTCAGTGGTGCATTTACACCGAGCGCCATGTAGCAAAAGATAACTAACATGAGAATATAGGTCAGATTGTCTGTCATGTGCAATCTAGTGACTAGTGCAACGGCTAATATAATAATTACAAGCATGCCCAAGTATGTGGGTGCAAAACCCCCTTTCATCAAGGGATTGAAGAAATCCTGCAGCTCAACTGAGGAGATAGGGATAGTCCACTCATATCCCATGGTTCTCGCCAAAGCTTCCTGTTCATAATAGTAAGGAATGATCCAAAAGGCTACGAGACCGATCGAGAACAAACCTATGCAAAGCAGCGAAGCAAACCTCCCTATAACATAAGTCCTTTTGAGAAGAATCTCAAGAATGAAATGAAGCCCGACCCCGATGGCTGCGAAGAATCCCACATAGGCGTGGGCAAGAAAGGAACCTGCTAGGAAGAAGGCGCAGAACGCATGATTAGCGATGTTGCGATGGTGTATGCTTCTCAGATAGAAGAAGAACGACACTGGCAGGAAAGAGAAGGCAAACGCTGCAGGTAAGTCGTTAACAAAGGTTATGAAGTTGACCAAGTAAGGGTGATAAGCAAAGTAAATAGAGGCTACGACAGCCACTAAGCATCTAAAGACTCGTCTCAGCATGAATTCGCGCATAATCTCTATGACCACAAGATAGGTTGCTAATGATGAGATCAGGAACGATGAAGCTACGCCTATTCTGATACCGAGACCAATATCACCAAGCAAGTATGCCAGTATCGCGTACAATCCGTAGCTCAAAGGGGGGTAGAAATGGAAAGGATGATATCCCAGGTACCACGCGTCGCTCCAATCAACATAAGCTCCTCGCCCCATCATATCAACGAGTTCTGCGACTTTATAGACATGGGCCATTCCATCCCCGCCAACGATGTAATCGCGGCTCATCACGCCTCTTACCATATAGTTCCGAAAAGCATAGAGGTTGAAGCCTATCAATACAATAAAAACAAGGATGTCAAATGCCGCCTTGTCTGCTAGGGCGCCTTTCAGCTTATCCCACATATATGGCATCTTCCGGTAGAGATGCAGCAATTCCTTAAATATGCGGGGGGTAATTCTTATAAATCACTGTGTATCTGTTGAATGAAAGTCGGTGAATGTCCAGTGCCAAAATGGGGATACTCAGTAATGGGCTTGAATCCGGATACAACCGTCAAAGCCAGCGGCAGAGAGCTTAGAGTATCGCCTAAAGCAGCTAGGGAAGTATGCACGACGATCAAGGGGATGAAACTTGATGAGGCAAAAGTGTTCTTGGAGTTGGTCAGACAGAAGAGAAAAGCTGTCCCCTTCAGGAGGCATAGTAAGAAAGTGCCTCATCGAAGGGGTCTGCAGAGAGCCGCCGCAGGTAGATATCCAGTCAGCGCCGCGGAGAAGATCCTCAGGGTACTGGAAAGTGCTGAATCAAACGCTATGTTTAGAGGGCTTGACACAGAAAGACTGAGAGTGATTCACGCATCAGCCTATCCTGGATCAAAGATTAAGAGGTATACTCCCAGAGCCATGGGAAGAGCGACACCTCGCTTTGAGACAATGTGTCATGTTGAAATAGTTCTGGAACAAGCTAGAGGGGAAACGTGATTGTCTTCTGTCAGACATTTTATTGACGAATCCATTAGGAAGACTGGGATAGACGAATTCCTATGGAAAGAGTTTGAGAGAGCAGGCTATGGTGGCGTAGACATCACGAAAACCCCTCTCGGCACGAACATAGTTGTCTATGCCATGCGGCCTGGAATAATCATCGGGCGTGGAGGCTTAACAATAAAGAATTTGGCAAAAGTTTTAGAGGAGAACTTTGGTCTACCAAACCCCCAAATCTCTGTTGCCGATATTGAGGTTCCAGAATTTAATGCTCACGTAATGGCTTCACGCATTGCTGCTGCGCTGAAACGAGGCGTACACTTTCGAAGAGCAGGTTTCTGGGCTTTAAGCCAGATAATGGAAGCCGGAGCACTGGGTGCAGAGATCATTATTAGCGGCAAGCTGAGAACCGTACGAGCTCGCAGGGAAAAATTCAGGGAAGGATATGTCCCGAAAAGCGGCGAGCCAGCCACGAAGTACGTCAGAAAAGCTGTTGTTCACACCCAACTTAAACCAGGCATTTTCGGAGTAAAGGTCGCAATAATGCCTCCAGGACCCGAACTCCCTGATCAAGTGCATATAGTAGAAGAAGGGGCTAAGGAAACCGAGGAAGCCGTTGAAGCGGCAGAAGAGATTCCAGTAGACGCGGCTAAGGAAGGACCTTCTGAGCCACTGATTGAACCAGAGGGGGAAGAATAGATGTCAAGCAAGAGAATGAAGGAGATTCGAAGTATGTCTAGGGAAGAGCGGGAAAGAAGGCTGACTGAACTCCGAACAGAACTGGTCAGGACGAGGACCATGGTGAAGGCTGGAGGAGCAGTTGAGAATCCTTCAAGAATCCGTGACCTCAGAAGGACTATTGCTCGCATTCTGACAGTCATGAATGAAGAGGCCAGAGCGGAGAAGAAATGAAGATTACACCGTCCATACTTCAGCATGAGTTCATAGGGTTAAGGGCAAAGGTGGTGCAAAGCTCAAACCCCAGCTGCGTAGGGATATGTGGTAGAGTCCTAGATGAAACTCGAAATACCTTCACAATATTACACAAACAAGAAGAAAAGACTGTAGTAAAAGTGATATCGGTTCTTCACTTCACGTTGCCCGACGGAACAGTAGTCGAGGTTGACGGGAAAGTCCTTGTAGGTCGGCCAGAAGACCGAGTTAAAAGAGTCTCAAGGAGACATTGGTGATGACGCTGGCTTCCTTCAAGAAACCCGAAAAACCGTGCAACGACCCTAATTGCCCATTTCACGGCTCATTAAGAATTAGAGGAAGAGTCTTAGAAGGAACAGTCACAAGCGCCAAGATGGATAAAACTGTCATAGTCAGGCGTGACTACACTAAGTATGTACAAAAGTATAAACGGTATGAACGGAGACACAGCCATATCCCGGCCCACAACCCTCCTTGCATAGGTGCCTCTGAGGCCAACCGTGTTAAGATCGCTGAATGTAGACCGGTAAGTAAGACAGTCTCTTTTGTTGTCGTTGAGAAGACGGAGGCGTGACGTGAAAAATGGCAGCCAAAGCAAAGGGCAGAGCCCTTGTGGCCAAAGGGACGATAGCGCATGGATTAAAGGTCACAAGAGGTCTACAGGCCGGGTCCCTAATAAAGTGTAGCGATAACTCTGGAGCAAAATTGTTGAGGCTTGTCCAGGTCGCGGGATATAAAGGAAGACTGAGGCGTGTTCCCGCAGCCGCAATCGGAGATATGGTGATTGTTTCTGTGCGGAGAGGAACACCTGATATGAGAAAGAAACTCTTCCGCGCGGTCATAGTCAGACAAAGACAACCTTATAGGCGTCCTGAAGGAAACTGGGTTCAATTTGAAGACAACGCCGCCGTCATTATAACCCCGGAGGGCGAGATGCGCGGCTCGGAGATACGTGGTCCTGTGGCTAGGGAAGCTGCAGAACGATGGCCGAGAATAGCGAGCGCCTCAAGCATAATAATATAACAAGTTATTCAAAGGCGGGATGCACATGAAAACTAAGACAAGAAAACCCGGTAAACAAAGAAAAAAGCTGTACAACGCACCTCACCATAGGCGTGGCAATATTCTGTCTGCTCATCTTTCATCCGAGCTGAAAGAGTCTCACAATACCCGCTCTATTTCTGTAAGGACTGGTGATACCGTAAGGGTGCTCAGAGGCGACTATAAAGGATTCGAAGGTAAGATCCTAAGGGTCGACAAGAAAAGCTATAGAATATTCATTGAGGGCATAAACCGAGAAAAAGCCGATGGAACCACGGTGAATATTCCAGTTCACGCATCAAAAGTCGAGGTTGTGCGCTTAAACATGGACGACAAATGGAGGGATAAAATCCTCAAAAGGAAGGGCGCTATTAAGGAGGCACAAATGGTAGAGGAGGAACCCTCAAAGAAAAAGGAAGAATTGAGGCCGCCTCAAGAACCTCTGGAAGCAACTTCCAAGGTTGAGGGAGGAGAATAATATGGGGAAGAAAGGCGGAAGAAGACACCTGAAACGGGAAATGGCGCCAAGCTTCTGGCCTATACACAGGAAAGAATTCACATGGACAGTGAAACCTAGCCCCGGTCCTCATCCCATTCACCAAAGCATACCGTTGGTAGTCATAGTACGTGAGATGCTCGGTTTAGCGAAGACGAAAAAAGAAGCCAAAAAAATTATCTCGAAAGGTGAAATTCTTGTCGACGGAAAGATTAGACGAGACGAGCATTTCCCTGTCGGCCTGATGGACGCAGTCTCTATACCAGTACTCAAGGGAAACTATCGGGTCCTACCCTCTGCGAAGGGGCCTTTTCTGCATCCAATAGATGAGGACGAAACCAAGTCTAAGCCTTGCAGGATTGAGGATAAGAAAACCTTGAACGAGGGGCATATACAGATTAACCTTCACGATGGCAGAAGCTTCTCGGTTCATATTGCGAATCCGCAGAAACCCGAAGAAGACATCTATCGAACCATGGATACGTTGATGATAAGCATTCCCAGTCAAGAGATACTTGAATATTTAAGATTGGGGAAGGACATGACGGCGCTGTTCGTAGATGGAAACAATACGGGTAAATATGGAACCATTGTGTCAATCGAAGAGCAAGCCGGAAGGAAACGCAGAGACTTGCTCGTAACAATAGGGAACGAGAAAGGAGAAACTTTCCAGACAATACTCAACTATGTCTTCGTAGTGGGCGACAAAACTCCTAGAATATCATTGCCAAGCATGGAGGCCAAGTGAATTGTCTTCAAAAGAGATCGGTGTGAAACGGCAAGAAAATACTATGTTGAGGCCGAGGATCGAGAAGGTGGCTGTCAATGTTTCGGTGGGCAAGTCGGGCGAGCCGCTTGAGAAGGCCATGACGATTCTTGAAGAGCTAACAGAACAGAAGCCCTGCGTTAGAAGGGCAAAGAAGACAATAAGAGACTTTGGCATAAGGAAGAAAGAACCTATAGCTTGTCTCGTCACTCTCCGAGGAGAGAAGGCTCAAGCATTTCTCAGGAAGACACTTCAAGCAGTTGACAACAAAATCCCTAGAACATCGTTTGATCAGCAAGGTAACTTCTCCTTCGGAATCGGGGAACACATTGACATAAGCGGCACAAAGTACTCTCCTGAACTTGGCATAATTGGCATGGATATCTCAGTCATCTTGAGGAGACCGGGGTATAGAGTAAAGCATAGGCGAAGGGCTAAATCCAGCGTCGGTTCGAAGCATTTATTAACCTCAGACGAAGCCGAATCATTCATTCACGAAACGTTTGGTGTCGAGTTTACCTAGGAGCAATCATAATGAGCAAACAGACTGGCAGGAAGGAGCGGAAGTTTGGCAAGGGAAGCAGGCCTTGTAGACGATGCGGATCCTACGGCCCTGTTATAAGGAGGTATGGTCTTAACCTCTGTCGACATTGCTTCCGAGAGGTTGCGGAGAAGCTCGGCTTCAAGAAATACCAGTAATGGATGGAATGTAAAGATGGACACGATCGCAAATGGCTTGACAACGATAATGAACAATGAACTTAGGAGGAAGAAGGAATGCATCATAGCACCAGCTTCAAAACTCTTAGGTAATGTGCTTAGGGTTGCACAGATGAACGGCTATATTGGAGAATTCGAGTTTATTGATGACGGCCGCTCCGGGAAATTCAGAGTCCAACTCCTGGGTAGGGTGAACAAATGTGGAGCTGTTAGGCCTAGGTTCACAGTCAAAGCCCAAGATATTGAGAGATGGGAGAAGACTTATCTGCCATCAAGAGATTTCGGCGTCATTGCGATCTCGACTTCTCAAGGCGTAGTCTCTCACAAAGAAGCCAAACAGAAGAGGATGGGTGGCAGTCTACTGGCTTTCATTTACTGATATGGGGTTTAATGATGCCTGAGACAGAGACCAACATAGTTGATATCCCTCAAGGCGTGACAGTCAGCATAGAAGGAAAGACTATTGAGGTTAACGGACAGAAGGGGAAGCTAGTTAGAGATTTCTCTCACGCCCCTGTGTCAATTTGGCTGGAGGAAGACAAGATCATAGTCTCAGCCTCTTGGCCTAGAAGAAAGGTGTCTGCTCTCGTCGGAACAGTGTCCTCTCACCTTCAAAACATGATAAAAGGTGTCACAGGTGGGTTTACTTATAAACTGAAGATTGTCTACTCTCACTTTCCCATGTCCGTGAAAATGCAGGGAAATAGCATTGCTATCGAGAATTTTTTGGGTGAGAGGAGCCCGCGCATAGCCAAGATTGTGGGCGACACTAGGGTCACCGTAAAAGGTGACGATATCATTGTGCAAGGAATCTGCATTGAGGACGTAGGTCAAACCGCAGCAAACATCGAACAGGCAACAACGGTCAAGCAAAGGGATCCAAGGAAGTTTCTTGACGGCATTTACGTATTTTCTAAGGAAGAAGGGATAAAGGATTGACGGAAGAAAAGGGGAATAGGGAGAAGCTGATAGCACGAAGGAGGAAGGAGAAGGCAAAGAAGCCGAAGTTTCGCCGTCAAGAGAGCTGGCGATATAAACGCCTCAAAGAAAACTGGAGACGGCCTCGTGGCATGGATAACAAAATGCGCAAGAAAGTGAAGGGGTGGCCCTCCTCTCCCAACAGCGGTTACCGAGGCCCCAGAAAATCCCGAGGACTGCATCCCTCATCCTTCAAAGAAGTCAGAGTTTTTAACCTCGATGATCTAAGTAAGGTTGACCGTAACCTCGAAGCTATTACAATAGCTCATACCGTTGGTGAAAGAAAGAGAACCGAGATCATCAACAGGGCCAAGGAAAAGGGGATACACATCTTTAACCCAAAGGAATTCAGGGAACTAGAAGAGCCTACAACCGAGAAGGAAGAATCCTAAGAGTAAAACACAATACGATTGGGGGTCTGGTTTTGAGTCTGAGAAGCCAACGTCGATTGGCCGCTGAAATCCTCAAGGTAGGCCGTAATAGAGTGTGGATCGACCCCGAGAAGATCGACGAAGTTGAGGTAGCCATCACAAGAGAGGAGATAAGAAAGCTCATCCACGAAAAGACTATTCGAAAGCTCCCTGAAAAGGGAGTCAGCCGGGTTCGCGCTGGCATGCTTCACGAGAAAAAGAAGATAGGCAAAAGGAGAGGACACGGAAGCAGAAGCGGCGCTAAGGGAGCAAGAATGCCTTCAAAGGAAGCGTGGATGAGAAGAATCAGAGCACAGAGGAAGAGACTTCGTGAACTTAGAGGAAGACACGCAATTACAGACAGCGTCTATCGACGGCTTTATGTTATGGCTAAGAGCGGAGCCTTCCGATCCGTCTCAGACTTAGAACGGCATATAGAGGCTCACAGCCTAAGGAGGAGAAGGTGATGGCCAAAGGCCCATCCTATAATGTTCCTTTCAGAAGGCGGAGAGAAGGGAAGACAAACTATGAACTGAGAAGGGGGCTCATCTCTTCGGAGCTTCACAGGCTTGTCGCTCGAAAAACAAGGAACCATGTGACAGTCCAGCTGGTCAGGGCTGCCGTCAACGGAGACCAAATCGTCGCCTCAGCTCACTCGAGCGAACTGAAAAAAAAGTACGGTTGGCTCGGGAACCTCGACAACCTCTCCGCCTCCTACCTGACTGGCCTCATCTGTGGGTACAGATCATTGGCCAAGGGGGTGAATGAAGCTGTCTTGGACGTTGGGTTGCAGACGCCTTCCCGGGGCTCACGCGTCTTTGCCGTGCTCAAAGGGGTTCTTGACGCTGGCGTTGAGATTGCCCATGATGAAGAGATCCTGCCAGACGAAGATAGGATCAGAGGAAAACACATTGCTAACTACGCCGGAGAGATATCCTCTGACGCTGAAACCTATTCCCGCATGTTCTCAACTTACCTTTCGCGAGGTTTGACTCCTGAGAAGATTCCAGACCATTTTTCGTCGGTGAAGGAGAAGATTGTGGCAGACTTTGGCAAATCCACTAAATGACAATAAGTAAGTTTCTCATCAAGGCTCGTCAGGCGGTGTTACCGAGATCAAGGCAACATCTATTGGAACCATGCCCTTAGATATGAGACGCGGCAGTTCCTAGAGAAAGACTGGCGTGTAGTCAGCTCTTCCTCGAGCAACAGCCTCGCGAGTGTTTATTCTAACGAAGAAGGCGTTGAGGCGGAATCTGTCCGAATAAATGGGCTTGGCGTAGGGGACAACTCCCAGTGTGTAAGTGCAATATCTCATTGTCCGCAAGGTGACTAGCCTTCTCAACAAGCCCTTGTACAAGATACTGAGGTTCACCACAAGCCGAACCGATAAAGATGTAGTCACCTGTCTCTATCAAAACAAGAGCTTCGTTCAAACTTGCTTTCTTATCTTCATAGGGTCTCTGACGTAAAGACATCATTTCACTCATTCTGAATCCCCCTCGTACTCATTACCTACCCTTGGATGATGCAGAGTTATACATAAATATACGACAACATCTCCTTAATGCCGAAAATCTGATCAGCGCAACAAAACCAATTGGGGCTGACCATGAAGCTCGAAGCCTTCTTTAAGCCAAGATCCGTCGCAGTTGTGGGAGCAAGCAGAGAACCTGAAAAGGTAGGTCACAGAATCTTCAGAAACCTTGTGGAATCAGGGTTCCAGGGCGGACTATATCCAGTAAATCCGAAGGCAACGAACATACTCGGATTTGAATGTTACCGTAGCATAACCGGAGTGCCTGACGATGTTGACCTAGCGGTAATCGCTGTGCCTGCCAAGCTTGTCCCAGAGGTAACCGAGCAATGTGGCATGAAAGGAGTCAAAGGAATAGTAGTCATATCAGCTGGTTTTGGCGAGACTGGTAGAGAAGGAACGGTACTGGAGAGAGAACTTCTGGCAGTATGCCAAAAATATAAGTTGCGCATGCAAGGCCCAAACTGTCTGGGAATCATAAATACTCAAAGTCATCTTAATGCTTCCTTCGCCGCGGCGAACCCATCTCCTGGTAACATAGCCTTCATCTCCCAAAGTGGGGCACTTGGAAGCGCGATCCTAAACTGGGCTATACAGAAAGAGGTGGGTTTCACAAGTTTCGTCAGCCTTGGCAATGAGTCTGATCTAACCGCTGTTGATTTTCTCGAGGCTCTGGCTGAAGACAACCATACGAAAGCTATTGGGCTTTACATAGAGGGGGTCAAGGAAGGAGAACGTTTCCTTGAAGTGGCTAGAGAGGCATCCATGAAGAAGCCTGTTATAACTTTGAAAGCGGGAACAACAGACGTAGGCGTTAGAGCTGTTTCATCGCATACCGGTTCTCTAGCCGGCTCTGACACTGCCTTCTCTGCTGTATTCAGGAAGACTGGTGTACTGAGGGTGAACACTTTGGAGGAACTCTTCGACTTGGTCCTTGCGTTTGAAGATCAACCTTTGCCCAAAGGGAGGAATATACTAATAGTAACTAACGGCGGCGGGCCTGGGATTCTGACTGCTGATGCCTGCGAAAAAATAGGCCTCAACCTACCTCCAGTTGAGTATGAGATCAGAGAAGAACTTAGGAAGTCTTTACCCATACACGCAAGTCTGAACAACCCAGTGGACGTTCTAGGAGACGCCGATGAAAATCGCTACAAGTTTGCTTTGGAAGCCGGTCTCAAAAGCGGCCAGACCGATGGGATCATAGTCATCCTGACTCCTCAAGCTATGACTCCAGCAGAAAGGGTTGCTTATATCGTTGCTGAGGCTCGTAAGTTCTCTGATAAGCCTATTCTGGCGGCATTCATGGGTCTCAATGAAAACTCTGTCCCCTTAAGAACTCTGCGGAAACACGGTATACCTAACTATGCTTTCCCTGAGGCTGCGGCTTTCGTGCTAAAAAGAATGCACGATTACGTTTCCATTCTAAGGGCACCAGTTGAAGAGCCGCCGACCTTTACAGACACTGAAGACGACAAGGTAAGGGAGATACTTTCCAAGGTACGCAAAGAAGACAGACTGAGCCTTACGATTGAAGAGTCTTTTCAGGTAGCAGAAGCCTACCGAATCCCGACGCCCTCGGTAGGAATCGCAAGATCCAGAAGTGAAGTAGCGAAGCTAGCAGACTCCATAGGTTATCCTGTGATTATGAAAGTTGTGTCACCCGAGATTCTACATAAAACCGATGTCGGCGGCGTCGTGCTCAACGTCAACACCAATAAGCAAGTTGTGCGGAACTACGAAGACATCATAAGGAGGGTAAACGCGACAATGCCACAGGCTAGAGTTTTTGGGGTCTTGGTTCAGAAGATGGTTCCCGTGGGCAAAGAAGTGATCATCGGCGCAGTCCGAGATGTGCAGTTCGGTCCCATGATGATGTTTGGTCTCGGAGGCATCTACGTCAACTTCCTCAGAGACGTTTCATACCGTCTGTGCCCTCTAACGAGATCGGAGGCGAGAGAGATGATCGAAGAGACCAAAGCCTATACGCTTCTAAGAGGGGTCAGAGGCGAGTCGCCCTCAGACATCGATTCTGTTATAGACATTCTCCTTAAAATTTCGCAGATCATGGGTCGTTTTAAGGAAATAGTTGAGATGGAAATAAACCCTCTATTCGTATATGAAGAGAAGAAAGGGTGCGTCGCAGTAGATATAAGAATGACTATCGGCGAGTATACTTGAAAATAGTGATCCCAAAACGATCTAGATACGTTAGCCGTCGTTGGATCAAGACTTGACTCACCTATTTTTTCCCATAACGATTTCGTCTGCACCTAAACACATCATTGTAGCGGCGATCATGGCTCTAAATGGTACTAACAAGGGGAATTCGTCACAATACTCTTTTAATAGACGAACCAACCACAGAGGAACATTTATGTCTCCACCTCTACTATAGAGAGATAGGTCTATTTTTTTAGTATGACTAATGGAATCTAAATGCTCATGAAATGGTCTAATAGCATCGGGTGCTATTGGGGTTGTGAGATTTAGGAGTGGTCCCTGAGGATAGCCTTGCCGATCACCTAGAAAGTCAACAATAAGCTGTGATTCTCTCTGTCTCAATGGTTAGTGAGAGAGAATGTGAGAGCGTCCGAGGGCGAGACATGGCAAGCTTAAAATTATTCCCATACTGTATTTACCAATATACGAAAGAGGATTGGAATGAAAATGATTGAACTACCCGAGGCAACGGTGATTGCTCGCCAGATAACAGCAGAGCTTAGAGGGAAAAAGATCGAGTCCGGCATCCGCGGCAACTCGCCACATAAATTCGCATTCTACAATCGTTCACCAGAAGAATATGAGACTATTCTTAAAGGCAAAACGATGGGACCTGCAACAGAACAAGGAGCCTTAATCTGGGTTTCAGTGGAGCCTGATCACGTACTAGTGCTTGGAGGAGGCGGAGAAAGAATTCTATTCCACCAAAACGAGAATACTTTACCCAAGAAGCACCAGTTTCTATTACATTTTCAGGACGACACGTACTTGACTGTTACGGTTCAAATGTGGGGATTTATCCAACTCTCTCATAAATCGGAGATTGAAGCGCAAAGGGGGTGTCATCTCGGAAGAAAGGCGGTTTCCCCTTTGAACGACGAGTTTACTCTTGAGTATTTTCAAGGACTTTTCAATGAGCTCGTGGAGGATGACTCTAGAAGTGTCAAGTTCTTTATTATAAGTAAACCCGGCATCTGGGGGGTTGGCAATGGATACCTACAAGACATTCTTTTCCGAGCTAAGATTCATCCTAGGAAAAGATGCGTCGACCTCACCGAGACGGAGAGGATGGCACTCTACAAAGCAATTAGAGATACTCTTAAACAAGCAGTCAAACTTGATGGCAGAGACACTGAATTCGACCTTTACAATAATCCTGGAAGATACAAGAGGATTCTCGACAGCAGACAGGTGGGTAAACCGTGCCCTGAATGCGGGACGCCGATCGAAAAGATCCAATACCTCGGTGGAGCATCATACTATTGCTCAAGCTGCCAGAAACTCCCCTAATACAAGAAACTTAAAAGATGTCAGAACCTAAACTATCGAGCGTTTATAGGTTGGGTCATTAGAAAGTTCGATCTCTGTGACCCATTTTATCCATTTGTATTTCTATTTGCTTTCTGCTACGAGCTATAATAGGAACCCTCTTTCAGCTGGAAGAATTATTCCAAGAAATAAAAGAAAAATATGGACTCCGCGATTAGCTGATTTTGATAAATGAGGGTATAACTATTCTATAACCGTAATTAATATATCATATTTATTCGAAGCTGAATTTATAATTCCAATACGAACAGCCTCTTGTCTAATAGCACTGGCTGAAGATAAACCCTCTATTCGTATAGGAAGAGCAGAAAGGGTGCATCGCAGTAGATATAAGAATAACGACCTTGAAGTAAATAAGATG
>CAYURV010000014.1:0-13824 GCA_964447115.1 uncultured Candidatus Bathyarchaeia archaeon | reverse complement strand
GGGAAAGAAGCCAAGTCAAGCCCAGAACAACCTGTCAGAAGGGTCTGCTTGAGGAGGTCGCCAAGCTAACATACCTATGCCCCACAGACTGAAAGATGTGCCAAGTCTCATCATATTCGCAATTTACCATTCAAACAAACATGATATCTGACAGGGATCCTTTGGTAGAGAAAGCGAAAGTAGGGGTTCGCGGACAAGTAGTCATCTCAAAGAAACTCTATAAAAAACTGAGCATTGAGCATGGACTGGAGATCGAAGAGACAGCGAAAGGCCTTCTCCTAAAACCCTATAATCCAGCGGCAAACCTCAAAGGTCTAGGAAAAAACCATCTTCGGCGAACCAATTGAATATCAAAAAAGACTACGCGGAGAATGGGATCGATAGAATTGAGGATAATGCTTGACACTAACACTCATCTATCTGACTTTGGTCAGAGCATACCCATACTCCCTCACCTTCCGCATTCCCTTAAGATTCCCTCAGACAAAGTATCTAAACACCAGTCTGAACGTAAACCATCGGCTATCTTCCCATTGACCAAAAAGCACTAGGCAAGGGTTAGGGGTTCCGCCTAAGCTCTCTCAGTTCGTGTTCCCTTCTTGACTGTCCTCTCCCATTTCCTGGGACGCTTGAATACGGTTTGCAGTAGCGCGTAAGAGGCTATGGTACCCTGCAAGCTCAAGTAACCGTAGACAAAGGGCAACCATAAGATGTTCTTCGCCGTTCTAGGCCTCGTGGAGTATACAAGCGCTATGCCTACGACTAGGAGCGTAACGGCTGTGACAAATAGAGTGATGCTCGACATAGCAGCAAAAACGGGATCCAGCTGAATATGGAGAAGCGAGGAACACGCACAAGTGAGATAGCCTGCAAAGAAGAGTGCGAGTACGTAGGGCCCCATCATCATAATCTCGGCATCAACCGCTCTCTTCTCAGGCCTCTTCAAGAAGCGCCCGTACTTTGCAGCCACCTCAATGTAGCCTCTAAACCATCTCACTCTCTGCCTGAAAAGCTGAGCAAAGCTCGAAGGAGCTTCCTGCCAAGACACTACTTCCGGAGCGTACCTTATGCTGTAGCCGTTTTCCGTTATCTTCGCAGACATCTCCAAGTCCTCAGCAAGGCAGTCTTCATCCCAGCCACCAACCTTCTCAGCGACGCTTCTCCTAACGAAAAGACAACTACCTGTAAGAGGCACGAACAGGCCCAGCGCATCCTTGCCATGCAAGTAACTCTTCCGCCAGACAGCCTCCTCGTACGAAATGAACTTAGTCAGCATGTTCTCATCAGCATTGATGGTGCAAGTTGTTCCTTGGACAGCAGCAACCGAAGAATCACCAAAATACCTGGCCACCCTAAGCAAGACATCTCGCTCGGGAACATTATCAGCATCGAAGACAGCCACTATGTCGCCCTGGGCGTGCTGAAAGCCGAAATTGAGAGCGGAAGGCTTGCCCTCCGACAACGACCGATGGAAGAACCTAGCATATTGAGAGTGCCTGTTGGCAAACCTTTCGCAGATCTCTCGAGACTTGTCACTAGATGCATCCTCGATGATATTTATATCCATCTTTCCTTTCGGGTAATCCAGACTCAACAATGCTTCAAGAAGCCTGCCTACAACCTTCTCCTCATTCCTAACCGGCACTACGATCGAGATTGTCGGAAGGTTTTTCCGGTCCTCATCTTTCCTTCCTCTGGAATCCTTGGAACGAGCCTTTCTAATGCCTACAGCCAGAATGAGTATATTATAGGATACCCAGAGGTAACAAATGGAGAGAAGAAAAGTAACAATCCAAGAAACTAGGTCTATCATGGCACCTGCAGAGCATCCATGGACATCATCTATCTCAAAGAATAAAAGATTTTGGTCAGTTTTTCCGCCATCCACAGTAAACCATGTACATAGCTCCCTTTTCCCAGCTGCATAAACAATCCTACAGCTTAGAACACCTCGCCGTGTTTATTGGCAGAGTGATGTCTGAATAGCCGCCAAGCTATTTCAGAGATCTTCTCCCCGAAAGCTCAGAAAAGCAAACGAAAACTGGTGAGTGACGGGCTATCTTTTGCCTTGTCATACCTGCATTGATCGCAAGTCTTCAACAGATTTTTTCCTAGTAGAGAAAAGGAGGACGGCGACGAACGCCATTGCCGTTGCCATGTATGCATACATCAGGGTTTTTATTACGTTTAGTTCTCCTTTTAGCAAGTTGTTCTCACTCTGCAGATTCGTGTACTCCTCCATAAGCTCTGCGTATTCTAGCTCAATCTTCCCAACCGTGGTATCAATCGTCAACATTTTACTCTCTGTCATATCAACAGAGCCGCCCGCCACCCTGGACCCATAGTAAACATGGACTGTATAGTTGCCTTTCGGCATGTAGGCAAAATAAGCCTTCCCCGAACTGTCAGTAATGCGGCTTGTTCTTATTGGTCCAGTTAACGTAACATTCGCCCCTGCCAAGGCCACTTTCTGGTAATCGTTTGTGGCTACTGTGAGAGAGTATGTTACATAGTGCATTGCGATTGTCGCATTGTTAGTGTGAAGGACCGCCACCAAGTAACCGCCAGCAACCCTCACAATATCGACATCAGCAAGTACTCCATCTATGCTGGAGACAAGGTCTCTTCTTGTCCGGCCGTAGCTATCCAAAAGCTCATTCGGTATGAAAATGTTCACAACCCCAGTCATTCCACTTGTGCCTGCAACCTTCACTTCTATCCTACCGCTATCCAAATCAATGTCGGAAGAATCTATGGGTGAGCTTGCACTTAGAAGAACCCTGGTTTCATTTCCATTCGGAAGGATCACCACTTTGCTGATGATATCTTCTCGTACTGCAAGTGTCAAAAGGTTGCTCGTGCATCCCGAGCGCTCCTCGTCTCCAACCCACTCAGCCTTGAACATCCAGCATCCCATCTTCTCTGCTCTCCACGACACTGAATACTCGCCCTGAACACCCGTCTTTGATGAGGCGATTGTACTCCATGTTCTGCCATCGTCACTACTTGCGATTACCCTAATCGAACATCCCGGAAAGGGCGGGCCTAGTATTCCCTCAAACGTCAGCAGATCACCTCTTCTAGGTATCGGAGGAGAAACAGACAGCGACAGCGTGCTTGCTAACTTACTCACCGTGAAATATACTTGTAAGCTAGTAGCTCCTGCACAATCAGAATCCCCATCCCACGATGCTTCTACGAGCCAGCCCCCAGCTTGGTCCGGAGTGTAACCAACAGAAAAGCTACCATTAGCAGTCAACGTCTGCAGAGTCACCAAAGTGCTGTCAGGTCTCGTCAAGGTCACGGTCACCGTGGATGCATTAGGAGCCGGTTTAATCTGCCCAGAAAGAGTGATGTCGCCACCAAATGCTGTTGAAGCTGTGTCGACCTGCAAGCTTATTGAGCTACCTACATTAGTCACTGTTAACTCGGTTGCTGAGCTTTCGCTCCCAATTGTGTCGTTGTCACCAAGCCAAGAAGACTTGAAGCTCCAAACTCCAGCCACATCAGGAGCGAACACCACCCTGTAGTTCCCAGCAGCATCGGTATAGACAACCTTCATTAGCATGGTTCCGTTCGGAGATTCGATCGAAACCACAAGATCCACGTAAGTGCGTACTGGAAAGACTTGTCCCATAATTACTATGGTTCCGTTGGTTGATGTTGAATCGCTACTGAGCCTAATGGACAGAGTTGATCTTTCTTTTACCGAAAAGAGAGAGAGCGGGCTTGCAGCATCATGATGATCCCAATCTCCACCCCAAGAGGCCCTGACTTCATATCTTCCAGAAACAGTTAACGAGGCAACCCAAAAGAAGGAGTACCCGCCCGTCGCGTTAGTCTCCGCCACTGCTATCTGAACCCATTTGCCTCCAGAGAACCTATACTCCAAACGGATCTTAACCTCTGAATGAGATGGAACCACATAACCCTCAATCCGTACACTTCCCTCAGGCTCTATCGTGACTGGTGACACAGCGACGGATATTGCACTTTCCAGCTTGCGCACGCTGAAATTAGCGGTAAAGCTCGAAGCACCCTCATGATCCGCATCACCATGCCAAGATGCGACAACCGTCCAAGAGCCAGCCATGTCGGGCGAAAAGGTGTACTTGTAAGATCCGTCTGCACTTGAAATGGTAGTCCTAATAACCTCTGAACCCACAGGCCTGACAAAGGTGAGGGTCACAGACGCCGAATGGGCAGGCGAAATTGCACCTGAAAGACTCATACTCTCATTCGCTTTGATCTCATCTTTCCCCAAAGAAAGAGTGATACTACTCGAAGACAGAACAACAATAGCCACAGACCCTGGAACAACACTTCTAGGTGTTATCTCCTCTCCAGTCCTAGCGTTGACAAGGCTTAGCTCTATGACGTTCAACGCTGACGAGGATCCAGCATTCCCCACGGCTCTAACGTTGAGGTAGGCAATCGTTATGTCACCTGTCGGACCTTGGATGTCTGTAATAAAATGATTGAACTGCGCTTCGCCTCTCGTGTTATCAATATTCTTAGCAGTTATGGCATTGAAAGGCGAGGAACCTCCAAGAACATCCAAAATACTAATAACACTGGGGTTGAAGGCCATTTTCACGTTGTAGGCTCCTAATCCACCATCAACTGGTATGCTGGTAACCATGACTGGCACATTACCGGTGCGACCAGGATACAACGTTATAGACCCCACAGCAAACGTAGTAGTCGATGCAGCTTCCGCCTCACCGATCCAGCCAAATATGCAGATACACGAAACTAGCAGACACAGAATGGAAGCAAGCCTAATCGAGGCACTCCTTACCCTACTGGTTTTCATTAACACGGATGTCCTCTTTCTCCACATGGTGTTCTCACATCTACTGCTTGAGTTCAAAATAACCATCTCTCTGCCCGACCAAATACTGAAGAATAAACATGGCATCCGCTATGGTTACTTTGTCACCCTTCTCCCCATCATGTTTTACGGATGCTGCGTTAAGCAAGTTGAGTGCAGATCCCGATCTGGTGCCAGCCAAGTACTGTGCTATGAACATTGCATCCGCAACAGTGACCTGACCGTCACTGTTTGCGTCACCACGCATCAACTTGAAAGGCCACCCATGAACAGTTGCATTGTACCTGTCTCCGCTAACAGCGTCCACAACTGTTAGACTCAGCGGTTGTATAGCGCACTCAACGCCCACCATGCCAGAAAGCCTTAACCTCAACTTCATAACACTCAGACCCTGCATCTGAACCCCTCCAGCACCCAACGCAGACAACACAACCTTTCCGCCAGACACATCCACTGTCGGTTTCACGTTGAAAGCTCCACCGGCCAAAGCATCAATGACAGTTACGTTCTCCGGAACCGACAAGTCAAGAATGTAACCGCCCAGCCCACCAATCAGGCTTTCAGAAGCATCAAACACTACATCGGCTACGACGTAGTTCTCTTGATCCGGTCTTGCATCAAATCTGACTGCAACATCAAACTCATCGAAGGCAGGAGACAAAACGATACTGAAACTGAAGCTCGTTATGCCCCTTATCTGTGGCGAAACTGATAACCTAAACGTTACCGGCAGAATGTTTCCTGGGTTCATAATCTGTCTGGTGTAATTCCAATTGAGGTTCATGTAGTTCGATGCCTCAGAAGGGACCCAGTCAGTTGTGTTCTGAATGATGCTTACCGTAGTGTTTCCTTCATTTCTGACATGAACCTCCACCGGCTTCAAGGAGCCTGGGTACAAGGACCCCCAATCTATTGACTCAACCTTCATGGTGCAGTTAGCATCCCAGTAAACACCGATGGAGATGCCTTCAAGGGTCGCGGTACTGGTCGCTTGAGGCGGTCTGAGAAAACTCACAATGACGAGCTCTACTATGAGAACTAGGACCAATCCTTTAAAAAACGCAATGGCTGACCCTGATTCTCTCATCAAAGAACTCAGAGTGAATGGCTAGTTATATAGTGTTCTAACACTTGAGACTATCCAGTCGTAATATGTCAGCATGCGATCCTGGACTCCCAGCATAATATTTTTTGCATCCAGAAATCGCGACTCAACGGTTCTTCCGGAAAGTTCTTTCTACTGAGCGCAGAAGCAAAGAAGCAACAAGAAACTTGGAAGTCACCGATTTCAAAACCAGCCCCCGTAGCCAGAGCTCTCCGTACCCAGACCAATACCCTTATGCCCTCAACTTCAGTATCTTACAAGGAGCGCTAGAATGGACAAGACGATGCTTAGACAAGTTGCTTCAGCATTCGTAGCATCAAGGATGCTAGTTATCACTGCAGCCTTGGTGAGCACAATGTTGATAACCCCAGCGAAAGGCGAACGTCTATGGAGTCTCGACGTACCCTTCTTCAACCTCTTCGCCCGCTGGGACTCAGGCTACTACCTAGACATAGCCAAAGAAGGCTACGCACGCAGACCATTTTGGGCCTTCCGCCCCCTCTTCCCCCTTCTCCTCAGGGCGTTGGCAACATGCTCAGCAGGTTTGTTGGATTTCAGAGTCTCGGCTGCAATTTCAGGCTTCCTCGCCAACAACCTATTTCTCCTAGCAGGCCTCGTCCTCATGTACAAGTTGACGTGTACAACTCAAAGCAAAGAACTGGCGCAATCTGCAGTAGTCTTACTAGCGTTCAGCCCTGCAGCAGTTTTCTACTCTTCGATATACACGGAGTCCCTTTACCTCCTCCTCTCAACCGCATGCTACTATGCCCTTGAAAAAGAGATGATGCTCCTATCTTGCAGCCTAGGCTTCCTAGCGGGGCTAACTCGGCCTGAGGGAGTCCTCACATCTGCTGTAATAGGCCTCAAAAGCTGGGGCAGAAAGCAGTCGAAGCTAAACTGGTTAGCCCCAACCGCGGTTGCAGCGGTATCGCTGCCCGTCTTTCTAGCCTACGCCCAGCTAACGACGGGCAGTTACAATGTTGTTTTTACGAGCGAGGTAGGCTGGGCCAAGATAACAGCTGCACAGGTTTTCACAGACTCATACCGCATGCGAGAAGTCGGCCTATACCTCCTGATCTCTTTGCCAGTAATGCTTGTCGGCTTGGCTGCCCTACTGTCATACTTTCTACGAAGTAGGCCAAAACGAGGCGTGCTACCATACTACCTCGTTTCCACTATCCTAGCCGTCGTGTACATGGTGGTTGGAGATGTCCGGTCGATACCACGGCTTTACAGCACAGCGATCCCCGTCTACTGGACTCTCTCGACTTGGTCCGCCAAAGGAACTCTGCCAAGAGCTATGCTTCTGGCCTTCTCCATCGGCTATTTAACAGTCGGAACTGGCCTTTTCGTGAACTGGTACCACTTCATATAGCCGCGTACTTGGTGGAGAGGAGGAGAAAGGAAAGGAAAAATGCACAGACCTTCTGACGGTCTTATGGGACGTCTCCTCTCTCCAGATGACTGCTAGAAAGCTGCTAGGATATAAGAACACAAGAAACAATCTTACGATTCAGAACGCTATGCTGGGAATAGCGGGGATTCTAACCAAGAGCCAGAATCTGCTTGTAGCAGTTTCGACAGACGATCTCGCAGTTTGAGAGATCGTCAGAACCCTCTCGCTCTTGAGGCACTTTGTGATGCGGCACCCAGCCGGCAAAGTCATCTTGGCCTCTGTACTCCCAAACCAGCCTCTGTGAACACCAACCCCAATAGTGCCACCGATGGACGGTTCTCTTGCACTCGCAGAAGCCTCTACTTCTTTCCCAAGCCTGCACTACCACATTTTCAGGAAAATCTCCCATGCAGAATCTCCCCAACATGCCTCGAGTTAGAAGATGGCTTACGGTTTATTTAAGAGTTCCTTATCAAGAGGAGCGTTGAACGTCTTGTTTTAGTCAGTTTCAGCGATCATAGTAGTTTTGGGGTCAGAAGTGTGATCTGGTTCTTTGGTGCGGCCGCCGGGATCAACACCCAAATAGGCTCAAGTCTATTTTTCTGTCTGTTTCAATTGCCTTTTCCGTTCTGTCTTCAGAACGTTGAATAGGATTTTTGTTTGTTGCCGATTTCCTTGGAGCCTGCTTCACCAAACGATTTAAGCAAGTTGAATGCAGAATCTCTTCAAGTGAACAACGATTTATGAAACGGCGTGTCCCTGTTGCCATTCTTCTTGAACGAGAGGTTTATGATTTATACTTGAGCCTCAGTGAAGGAGACGACTTCAAAAGAGCCATCGACAAAGGGTTGGGTGTCCTTGAAAATGACATGTTCGCTGGAGAACAGATTAAGAGACGGCAGATTCCGAGATACTATGTTGACAAGTACGATGTCAATAACCTTTACCGCTTAAGGCTTGACAGAGCGCGGAGATGTTGTTACACTATTGTCGCGGATTATGGAGGAGTGAAAGTGATTGTGCTTGAAGTCTTTCCGGATCATAAATCTTACGAGAGACGGTTCGGTTACAAAATGATCTAGCGTACCTTCAGGGATTCTTCTAGAAGTTTTTTCAGTTTGGGGTTGTCCGCCGCGACCCACACTATCTTTCTCCCGTTGAAGACGATTTTGTTTGATGCTTCCAAATATTCCAGAATCCTCTTGAAAGTTTGATACTGGATCTGTTTAGGCAGAGACTTCCAGACTTCCATCCGTGTTAGATAGTTTTCCGCTTCTTTTATGGCCTTCTCCACCATAAGAATCGTGTCCAGCTTCGGTTCATGAAGGATACTGGTCATTTCTAGCTCACCTAACTATCAGCTATAAGCGCCTAGCTATTATATAAACTTATATAATTCTCTTGTTCCAACGAAACTTAATCATCACTCTCACAACTTTACATTTCAAAGAGAAAAAATCGGTTTTGGAAACAATTTTTCCAACAGATTTGTTTGACAGCTAGCAACAGAGAAAGGTGGTTTGTTAAGGTATTACTGAAAACAGTTCGTATTCGCCTTTGTCGTGCACTGGTGCGGCCGCCGGGATTTGAACCCGGGTTGTCGACGTGGCAGGCCGATGTCCTAGACCAGACTAGACTACGGCCGCACGAGCTAGGAATCTACCTGTTCTCTTCTTAAAATCTTTGTTGTTCGACATCAAGACATCTAGGTGTGCCCTATCTTGAGGCCGCGGAACCCATAGTCGTGAAGTTGTCTGTCAGCTGTCTAGGTTTTGCGAGACGAATCTTCCCTGTATTGAGACTAGGGTACGCATACTCTTGGGCCAAGAACGCGGATTGGTGAGTTCAGACAGGATAGACGGAAACGGGGCACCTGCAATCCTTTTTCTTAGAACGGTCTAACTTGCTATGCTTGGCTTTCGTAGCTGTTATTGCGGCGATTGCCTAACTCTCATTTATCTTGAGCCTTTCTACTATATAGGTGGTGTCTGAGCATGAGTTCGGCGACTGGAGGGGTTTGGTTATGGGTCTGATGGTTAGGGGGATCATACCAGCCATGGTGACGCCTCTGGATGAGAGGGAGGAGGTTGACGAGCTGGGTGTGAGAGAGGTCATTAACTACCTTATTGAAGCAGGTGTGCATGGAGTATTTGTCTGTGGCAGCCAAGGAGAGAGCTATGCGCTCACGGAAGATGAGAAGAGAATGGTGATCAAGGTTGCTGTTGAGGAGGTGAATGGGCGGGTTCCGGTCTATGCGGGAACAGGTGCGACTACGACGATGGAGGTGGTGAGGATGAGCAGGTATGCCATGGATGTTGGCGCGGACGCTGTTTCTGTTATTACGCCTTACTTTGTGAAGCCGAACCAGGATGAGCTTTACATGCACTATAAGCGGGTTGCCGAAGCTGTTGACATACCTGTTGTGTTGTATAATAATCCTGCGGTTACGGGTGTGAACCTGGATGTCAAGACGGTCAAGAGGTTAGCTGAGGCGGGCAATGTCGCTGGGATCAAGGATAGTAGCGGTGACTTGACTCTTACGGCTGAGTATATTGCTTCATGTCCAAGGGGTTTCTCTGTCCTTGCGGGAAGAGACTCGCTCATTTTGGCAACCTTGGTCTATGGTGGAAAAGGGGCTATAGCGGCAACGGCGAATGTGGCTCCGGAGCTGGCTGTAGGCATATACGAGAATTACGTTAGAGGAGACTTGGACAAGGCTTTGGAGCTCCAGTTTAAGCTTCTTCCTTTGAGGCTAGCCTTTAATCTTGGGACTTTTCCCGTGGTTGTCAAGGAGGCTATGAAGCTTCTTGGAAAGCGTGGTGGACCATCTAGGAGTCCGGTCTGTTCGCTCTCGCAGGAAAGTAGGGAGAAACTCAGGAAGACGCTGGTGGAGATTGGGTTGCTTCCCTGTTGAGTTAAGGGTGCGACACAAAGCGAGGTGAGGGTCTAGTCCTCGGGTTTCAGGATTATCTTTACGCCCTGTTTCTTTTCCATCTTTTCGAAGCCTGTCTTCCATTGGGACAGCGGCAGGATGTCGGAGACCAGCTGTTCGGTCTTGACTGTTCCTTTCTGTAGGAGTTTTAGTGCGCGCACCCATGCTGTCCATCTCTGTCCAAGGCTTCCTCTGACCGTTAGTTCTTTGTAGGCTACTGTGTCAAAGTCTAGTTCGAACGGTTGACCGGCTAGGCCGATCTGTGTGTAGTGTCCGCCGCGGCGGATTAGTTGGAGGCCCATGCGAACAGCGTTTGGTGAGCCTGAGCATTCGAGGAATACGTCTGCGCCTGCATTGCTGGTTATTTTGGAGATTGTGTTCCAAGGGTCTGTCTTCTCGATGTTGACTGCGAGGTCTGCTCCTAGCTTCTGTCCGAGTTCAAGCCTTTCCTTGTCTGCTTGTGTTCCGCAGAGGATGACGTAGCCTCCTTTGGCTTTGGCGAGTTGCAGGCTTATGAGTCCGATTGGTCCGGGTCCGGTTACGATGACGGTGTCTCCGGGTGAGATTTTGGTTTTTTCGAGGACTCCGTTTACGCAGCAGGCTAGGGGTTCGCTGAGGGCTCCTGCGGTGAAGCTCACGTTGTCCGGCAGATGGTGGACGAGCCGGCTGGGTACGATGCAGTATTTGGTGAAGGCGCCGTTGAACCAGTATCCGATCAGTCTTTTTTCTGCGCATATGTTGTAGTTTCCGGTTTGGCATGGGATGCATTTGCCGCAGACTTGGGCGGATGTTTCGCTGGTGACCCTTTCTCCTGGTTTGAGTTTTGTCACGGAGGATCCTGTTTCGGTGATGGTTCCGCTGAATTCGTGTCCCATGATGACGGGTGGCTTTAGGGGGAGTTTGATGGTTCCGTGGTATATGTGGAGGTCTGAGCCGCAGATTCCTGCTGCCTTAACCTGGATCTTGACTTCTTCTGGTCCTGGGGTGGGTTCGGGAACTTCTCTTAGCTCAACGTTGCCTTCGCCTAGAGCGTATTTGACAACAGCCTTCATATCATCTCTCCTCTTGGGGGTTCTTTGTTGCTATCATGTCTTTTGTTCGTGGATTGAGGTTGGTTTCTTCTTGTGATTCCCGTTATGAAAAGGTTGTTCTTTGTTATTTTTGTGTTACTGTCTTCTTTGGCTTTCACCATGGCTTGCGCTGGGCACGGACTGACCGTCAGCTCGCCCAGCTGTGACAGTATGGTCAGTCGGTGCTTTGTTTCTTCTAGGATTGGTCAGGACCTATGGAGCCAGAAGTAGTAGTCTCTAGGGGCTTCGTGACTACTACTTCTCATCCAGTTCCGAGAGATTCTAATCAAGGAGAAACTAGCTCTTCGTAGAGCTTTCCCCGGTAACATTAGGCGTCGGCCGTCCGCTTGGAACTAACGCTGGCAGAATTGACGGTCGACGCGTGACACCTGTATCTCATTTGCTTCTTTCTTTGATCCAGTACGCCAGTACGGCTATTGTTGCTGTGAGTGAGATTAGTATTCCGTTTGGGATGATTGGGTGTGTTGGCATTATGTCTAGTTCGTTGTTCCATAGGTCGCTGTCTGAGTCTTGGTTTTCGGGGTTCAGTCTTATTGTGAACCGGTCCAAGGGACCCGTGTACGTCTTGTTTGTCCAGGGTGAGTGGGCGTATGCTTCTATTCTGTCTTTGTATACGTTGAACAGTCGGATGTATCCTTCAGCGTTTAGTGTTTGGGTGCTTATTGACCAGACTCCGGAGAGTATTCGTATCCAGTTTTGGTGGGTGTGTCCGCTTAGGATCATGATGATGTTTTTGTGTTTGTTTATGTGGGTCCATATTTCTTCTTCGTTTGGGAGTCGCATTATGTTTATGAAGGGGATTCCGAGGAGGTAGGGGTGAATGCATACTACGACCTTGAGTTCTTTGTGTGTTTGGATGATTTGGTCCATCCATTCGAGCCTCTCTTTTGAGATGCTTCCGTCCATGTTGTTCCAGCTGAGGAGAATGAAGAGCAACTTGTCTTTGATTACGTAGTACTGGTCGATGGAGTTGGGGCCGAAGTATTTCATGTAGTTTGTTAGGTCAGCTCGGTTCCGGCTTACGATGTCATTGTCTCCAGCTATGACGGCCCATTTAGACCGATTGTCCAGTTGGTGCATGTACTTGTATGCGTTTTTCCAGGCCGTTTCGTCGAGGGGATTGTCTACTATGTCTCCTGTGTGAATGACAAAGGACAGGTTCTCCCGTTGAGCTAGCCATGAAGTTGTGTTTTCGAAGATGAGGCTTGAACCGGAGAATTGGCTGTCCGTTATATGCGCAAAAGTGAAAAGATAGCCTTCAGATCTAGGTAGGGTATTTGCGGAAGAGGAGTAAAGCAGTGTAGAGATCGTGGTTGAACCGTTCAAAACCAGCAATAGCAGCAGCAGCCTTTTCTTTCCTGTCATTTACAGACCGCCGTGTTGACGAACGTGTATGTCTGTGGCTGACGCTGGGTCTCGACCATCCGTCAGGTTTTTGGATCCGACAGAATTGATGGTTGAGATACTGGGTTGTTGCTCAGAACTAGCGGATTCAGGACTTCGTTAGATCATGAGTTGATGAAAACCTAGGGAAGTGTCTATATGTGTGGGCTAGGATTTATTGTCGGGGATTGTGTCTCCGCTTCAAAGTGAACACGCTTAGAGCTCCCAACATTGCAGCCAAGGACGCAATCGTGCCAAAGGGAACTTCTGGTACAGTGAAGAATGACCTTGCTCTGATAGCGACTTTTTCTCCGTCGTCTCCTGGTACTGGACCTACCCCATGACCTCCGGTGTCATAGAAAATCGCCTGCACGCCCCAGTCGCCTAGAACGTCAGGTATGTAGGAATTTTTGAACTCGCGGACAGGATCGCCATTCCAGGAGCCCTCCGACGTGCTATTAGGGGGGTCCCACAGTACTACAAAGGTGCCGGCAACTGTCTTGTCGGGACGTAACCATCGGAACACAACTTTGATTATCGAAATGTCAGTGGTTCCAGCCCATGCCGTTACTGTTTCGCCAATAGGAACCTCTATGCCATGCCAGTCTGTTGTCACTGCATAACCTGAGTTTATTGATGTCCCGCTCCAATCCCAAATTGCTTGAACACATGCAAGCGGAAGTAATAGAATAATCAATGCGGTAACGGAAAGGAGCTTCGCCTTCATGTCCATCTCACTATTTCCTAACACTGTTCGCTGCTGATTTAAGCGTTGAGGAAGGAAGATATCGAAATCGCTGGAAAATGTTCTAGGTGTCGCCTCCTCCGGCGTCTCTCTTTTGCACAACGCCTATTCTTCTAAGCTGCTTCTTCCCGTTGGCCCAGACAATGTGACGTAGCTTTTCTGGTATGCAAGGTAGGGTTTTTCGTTTCTATGGATTATCTTCTTCTTCACAAGGTCGAACCGTTGCAGGTGGCCTACTATTTCCATCAGTTTTCCTGGCATAATGCTTTTACCAGTACTTCTTTTGTAGGAGAGGGCTATGTCGGTTCCTGTTGATGCTTCTTCTCCAAACGCTTCCA
>CAYURV010000013.1:9474-14760 GCA_964447115.1 uncultured Candidatus Bathyarchaeia archaeon | reverse complement strand
ATTACCGAGTTGATTGGATATCAAGTCTTCAATCATTCCATCGTGAAAATAGCCGCGGACGTTTTATCACCTACAGTGCAGCTGTCGGATACGATAAAATCCAGAGTTACGTAGCCTCTGAACGTTTACTGAAGGCGGTCATCCTGGAGCCCGAATGGGTCAAAGATATGTATTGGACAGATGCGAAGTTGGCAATGGAGATGTGCGACCGCATGATTCAAGGCGGGTTCAAATTTGATGGAGCCTTCCTCTTCTGCGATCTAGGCTATAGAGGAGGACTCTTCTTCTCGCCAAAACGCTACGAGCAGCAACTCCACCTAGTGTTC
Source organism: uncultured Candidatus Bathyarchaeia archaeon (assembly GCA_964447115.1). GTDB lineage: Archaea > Thermoproteota > Bathyarchaeia > Bathyarchaeales > DTEX01 > CAYRBK01. The sequence goes on along the minus strand of CAYURV010000013.1, from coordinate 14,434 downwards.
AAAGAGTTGTGCAGATATTTCCACAGTCATGACATGCATGTGATCCTACACTGTTGCGGCAAAGTCGAGGATCTGATCCCGTATCTCATTGAAGAAGGCATTGATTGTCTTCAGCCAGTGGAGGTTAAGGCTGGAATGGACTTGATCAGGCTAAAGGAAAAATATGGAGACAAGATCAGCTTCATGGGAGGAATCGACGTGAGATTGATCGCAATGGATGACCCGAGACCGATCGAGAAAGAAATAAGAGAAAAGATTTCAGTAGCCAAACAAGGAGGCGGATACATCTATCACTCCGACCACTCGGTGCCAAAAAACGTCAGCTTCCAACAGTACCAGAGGGTGATTGACCTAGTTAGGAAATATGGCAAATATGAGTCTTAGCTACGGAGCTGGGTTTGCGACACTCATTAATTCAGCTCCCAAGTTTACTGCTCTAAGCCCTTAATTTTCTTCTTCAGTTCTTCTCGCATCTTTGAGGCGATCAGACTCTCGAGCATTTCCTCCACTGTTTCTTGCTCAGATTTCTCAGCAGGTAACGCCATCTGCTTCTTAACCTCAGGCTCAATCCCGAGTTGTCTTGCTGGTTCGCCGCTCACGGTCTTTTCAGACTTATCTATCTCGGTTCTGGCGGTAATCTGAGGCTCAGACCAACCCGGACCGTGCATAGTGGTCTCATCGCCCAAAGATATTTTCTTTTCTATTTTCTCGCCGGGTTCAAGTCTGACTTTGCCTTTGGCTGGAATAGCCTCAACTTTGACGCCCTGCTCTAGGATGACTTCTTTTGGTGAATCGACAATACCCTTTACCACGCTATTTCGTCCGATCCGAACCTTGCTTTCTGACAACACGTGACCTTCGATTACTGAATATTCCCCTATCTCTACATTGCCGGAGGCTTTCACACTGCCCTGTATGTGACATCTTTTTCCTAGTCTGAGACACCCGTGAACCACCAAGTGACTGTTTATCTTCACTCCATCAGGGACACTGACATCCCCCACTATCCGTAACACTTCGCCAGGCACTTCAGCTCTGGCTTTCGCCCGCGCCCGTTCCAGTACAGCGACATTGAAGTCGGGCTTTTCATCATACATAGTCCGATCCGGAACATCCCTCGGCCCTTTGTCTTTACGTTTGAGAAACTCTGTAAATGCCGGAATAAATGGGGCGATTAGGAGACCTAGAAAAATCAAGAGCAAGGGACCCATAGCTGTAACCTTCCACTATGATTACATGATCATGTTTCGTGTAGTTCTCCCATTCGCCGCTGTCTCCCCGGGCAGAGCGCCTGGGTAGGCTTCTATCCTTGACCCTCATTCTCTTTTCTAGACCCTTATGCCCCTACGACCTCCGGGTCATTATCAGTGGCCAGAGAAGAACCACTTTTTTCATGTTAAAAGATAGCAATTCTAGGTTATATGTATTTGCTGTGGTTGTTCAGTAAGCCAGCCGAATTGTTTTTTTCTCCCTCAAGGATGATGTCTAGCCGTTTGTATTCATCTAGAAATTCCTTTCCCTTGTCCGTTATCAAGTAAAACTTTAGCGGCTCACTCTGGGGCGAGCTAAGTAGGTCTTGAGTCATCAAGTATTCAAGGTATTTCTGAAGCTGGTTATAACTGAGGTTGCATCTGTACAGGATACTTGTCTTTTTCGCAGGCTTACGGCAGACCGAAAGGATCTCATAAATGATCTCAAGCCTTCCACGCTTTGTGAAAATTGGTTTCATTTTCCGTCACACTGTGTTCTTGGAACTTCTTTCGCTACGTTTCTACTAGAAGATTTATCCTAATCTTTATAAGGCGTGTTAAGGGCCGATCAATAAGAGGCTTTTTAACGGGCCATTAGTAGGAGAGTTCTGAAGCTCCACAGAATATTAGTCAGATTGCCAATGGAAGCAAAATCACTTGCTAATCTCTAAAACAAGCGACTATTTTTTCTAAACAAGTGTATCTGAAGCTATAAATACAGAATCGGTCTACTCTAATGCGTTCTGAGCGGGTGAGCCTGTGATCGAAGCGATAGTAAGATCGCTCGAAGACGGTCAATGGCATGCTCTTTCAGAGATCAAAAAAGGCCTAAGCATCACTGAAGATCAATGCGACAAGGCCGTGAGCTTTCTAAGAAAATTCGGTCTTGCTGAGCTAGATGTGAACCGTAGAAGAATCAGGCTTGACGCCAAGTTCGTGGAGCTTCCGCTGTAAGTGAAAACGAGAAATTAGACATGTGAACTGGAGACAGATTAGTAAACAGTACTTTACGCATAATGTGAATGCTTCCTAACTCTTTTATGGATTCTGGCATGACTTAGGTACCATGAACGTAGAGGAAAATTTGGAAAACGCAAAGAGGATTATCTCCGAAGCAGACGGGCTGAATAGAAGTAACTCAAGAAGACATAGTGGTTCAACCAAGAGGCAGATGGTGACTGTCATGGGTGCAATTCTGGCAATCGGAACCATTGTGTCCAATATGCATCTGATATACGGTGCGCTTTCATCAGTGATACCAATTAGCAGCACAGGAGTAGTGGCATCAGCCAATATCAGGTTTTACAGGGAGAGCGGATGCGTCAACAACCTCACCTCTATCAATTGGGGGACGCTTTATCCTGGTGCATCAAGAACCGTGACGGTCTATGTGAAGAACTTAGGTACCGTGCCCCTTAGTCTGGATTTCTATCTAGCAGATTGGAACCCCTCAACTGCCAGCACATACTTGACCCTTTCATGGGATTACTCAGGTATGGAACTACAACCTAATCAAGTCTTGTCAATTACCTTTACCCTAGAGGTCTCACAAAGCATACAAGGGATAACTAACTTTGACTTTAACATATATGTAACCGCGACAGAAGTAACCTAAGGCCAATAAAACTCTGAGCCCTGTCTGTATAGTCTTCTTAACCAACGGTTTACTTAGAAAGAGAAGTACTAGGCACAGAGACTATACCACTTAGAATATGTTTATCACCCGAAGAACAAGTAAAAAGGTCTTTCATTCTCGGGCTAATCATTAGCGTGCGACCTTCAAAGTCGACGAAATCATACTTAGCCAGGAAATCAGCTATCTTCTTGCACGTTTCATGTGCGATATGAAGCGCTTTTGAGACTTCTTCAACCGAACATGGCCCTCCGTGCAAGGCGAGGAACTCCAGCATTTCATCTATCTTTTCCATCAATCCCCAACACTGCGGATCAATTGTTGCCTCTTCTATAAAACTCATGCGAACATGCTTGGCTATCTTTATGTAATATTACAGAGCAAACTGTTTATGATTCAAAGGCTTAGGGATAGGTCCAGGGATTGTTCTAACATTCTAAAGCTTTGCTTGGACTGCGGTTAAAGAGGCGCATAGAAAATACATTTCTATAATCTATAAAGAGTCTTCTCAAATCATTTATAATCAGAGATGAATTTCTAACGGGATATAAATTGCTCGATGAGGTCTTCGAACGACTCTACCGGAATTCTAAGAGTGAAAAAAGGACTGACCTAGAAGAGCTATACAGAATCATAAAGGAAAGTTTTCTTGAGGAAAAAGATGCGGAGTATGTTATGGATTTCCTGAAAAAATATTTTATAGAAGTGGACGAGGAAACAAGGCAAGTAAAGCTGAGCCCTTGGACTTACTCATTGTTCGAAATGTCTATCGCATAGTGCCTTAAGCTAGATGCGCATCTTTTCGAGAACATCCTTTATCCTAGCGTAATCCTTAAGAAAAGTTCTTCCCTTCTCAGTGATCTCATAAACCTCTACTCCCCGTTTCAGGTATTTCTTCAAGAGTTCCCCTTGAATGAGGCATTCTGCATACATGTTGAACTGTGATAAGCTAAGATTGCACCTATAGATAAGCCGTGTCTTTCTGGAACTTTCATTTGAATTCCTTAGTATACATGCTATGATATCGACTCTACTTCGTTGAAGGAACCGTCGCTGTTCTATGGGTTTCAGAAAAAGGACCCCTGAAGTACCGTTCGGTACCTTTAAATTTCAGTTTACCTGATATAAATCTTTTCGTAAAAACCTTTCTAGAAGCAAATTCCATGCCACGGTCATTCATCTGTACGTTGCCATGACAAAATGCTCTTCACTACTTTGGAAAAAGGCACAAAGTTGAGGCATCAAGCATAGGAAGAAGAGCGGCGTTCTTAGAGCTTGTCGTCATCTACTTGTATTCGCAGCTTGCTTTTATGACCTAGAACCGCGAAGATTATGCCAAAGTCCTATCTAAGGTCTCATTCTAATATTCTGATTCTTAAGTCATGCAGGTTATCTCTTTTATTCAACCACCAACTCTATATTGAGCAGAAACCGGAGTGACATTAGCTTTCGGTAAAGCATAGAAAAAAGTAGATTAACTTCTATAATCTTTTTCCATAGTATCTCTCTGGAAATCCTTTTCACAACATATATTATTTGTTTCTAGACAATAACGATTCCGACAGCAAAGATTGGGTCCATACCTACTCGTTCGCACGGAAAGAGGAAGATGCTAGATCAAGTTTAGGGTTTAGAGAGTACATATCAGCTTCTATAAGAGAGGGATTTGATATTGCAGGCGGTTGAGCAGAATCTGAGCGAATTCGTTGACTCGCTTCGGCAAGAGTGGAAGCTTATGTGGAGATCCAGACTAGAGGATAAAGTCAGAGCAGAATCCATAGCAGACAAAACCTATGATCGTCTATTCGTCGATCGAGGTCTTATCTTATTTGCCACTAGAGAATTTAGACCCCCCGATTTCCAGGAGATTCTAGAGAAGCACCTGACACCGGATGAAGCGGAAAGAATTAACCCAAATCCTGTGAGAGGAGGAATCAGGAAATTCATCCGCGAATACATAACAGTTCAGAACATATCTCGGCTCAGGCGCAAGGAAGAAATACGGGCCACCCTAGAGTACATGAAGCAACACCAGCACCTTAAGCATGGAGGAAAAGGTTGGTTACACTTCTCCTTA
>CAYURV010000013.1:0-9374 GCA_964447115.1 uncultured Candidatus Bathyarchaeia archaeon | reverse complement strand
GAAGCAACACCAGCACCTTAAGCATGGAGGAAAAGGTTGGTTACACTTCTCCTTAACTCGAACCTAATGCAGGACCACAATGGATTGTTGATCGTCAACTATTAGGTTTATTATTGGTGATGACCAAAGACATTTCGTGAAAGAGTCTCCACTATGCAATGAACCTGTAAGAGAAAGGGTCTTACTAGCTCTTTGTGACATAAGATGTTTCCGTTGTTCCACCTATTATTAAACCGAACGTTTCTTTGTGGTTCAAGAGTTTCCCTTTAGAGCATTGATAGCAGTTCTTGCCTGCTTCCTCGCCTCCGTTGTTAAAGTAAAAAGAGAACCGCTCTTTTCCTTAGCCTATCTCTAAATGGTTTCAGTAGACAAAAAACCGCACGGCGTATTATCCTAAGGGCAAGCCAAAGCGAATAATTGATCATTTCATAGATTCACTTTGAAGGGGGAGAAGCTTCGATTGACATCTTTTACTGAAGCCAAATGGCTAGGAGGAAAAATATTCAGACACAAACAGAATAACGGCAAATATAAGCTTATATTCGCGTTGCCCCATTAGATTCTAAAGAATGCTCCTTGAGGGCTTAGCCACATACTGTTAAGAGGGGACACGGAATGGTTAGCAAGAAGAAGCTGAAAGAATATGAAGAGAGAACAAAGCAGGCTTTGGCAATCCTTGGACAAGTCTCTGAGGACACGACGACGCCTCGCAACATAAGAAGGGCTGCGAAGGGATCGATGGATATGCTTGAATCATCAGGATACACACTTGGTGTCAAGGCATCCAACGCTATCGCTATCCTCGACGAAATCCTGCAGGACCCGAACATGCCTCCATACACACGGGTCAAATTGTGGAACGTTATGAGTCTTCTTGAGGCCATCAAAGATTAAAAGGGCTGATTTCAAGGATTCCTCTCAAATTTTTTGTATGCGTTAGATCTTATGTCCTCTCTGAGAAAATAAAATTGAAAATAAAGATGTATGGTGATAAGAGACATGCCAAGAGAGCTTGTTGCAGTTGCTCCTGGGCAACCAGTTTTAAAAGAATATGATGAACCTCCTCTTGGACCAAACCAGATCCGCTTGAAGAGCTGCTTCTCCGCCGAAAAACATGGGACAACCTTATCGATCTATAGGGGGTTGTCACCTTTTAGTGAGAAAACCTATGATCCTAAGCTCAGCATATTTGTGCCAAAAGGAACCGCGGAAGGGTGGACTGTTTCGTTTCCTATGAGACTAGGTAATATGACCGTAGGAGTCGTAACTGAGGTTGGACCCCAAACGCAAAAGCTTAAGGTTGGTGACAGGGTCTACGGGTATCTTCCCATAAGGGAAACACATACGATCAGTGAACAAGCTGTTAGTCTTGCTCCGCTTGAGCTGAGCGATGAGGAACTTGTCTGTATAGACCCTGCTACAGTAGCGCTCTTAGCTATCCGTGAAGGACGCGTGAAACTTGGAGACAGCGTAGCGATTTTCGGGCTTGGGGCGATAGGGCTTTTGGCGGTCCAAATGGCTAGGCTTTCAGGAGCCTCAGATATCATCGGGATTGAACCTATCGAAAAGAGGAGGAAATTGGCTGAAGAATACGGAGCGGACCTACTCTTCAATCCATTCAACTGTGATGTTGGCCTCGAGATAAGGAAAGTTACAGGCGACAAAGGTACAGATGTCTCCATTGAGACAAGCGGTTCATACAAGGCTTTGCACGAGGCAATAAGGGGAACAGGATACGGTGGCGTAATCGTACCCGTTTCATGGTACCATGGGGAAGCAAAAGGCCTGAACCTAGGAGAGGAGTGGCATTTTAACCGTCAAATCATGGTTTCGGGTGCTCGCGTCGAAAGCGAGCCTTATCGAGACTATCCCTTATGGGATAGGAAACGCATTTACGAGACAGTTCTAAAGCTATTCAAGAAGAAACTTCTGACATGCAAAGGAATGCTCTCTCCCATAGTGCGCTTCGAAGAAGTGGCTGAGGCTTACTGCATGCTCGATGAAAAACCTGAGGAAACTATAAAACTAGGTGTCACCTACGATTAAGCTGATCTCGGAATATTTGGCAAGTTGTTTGGGTTGAAGCTCCATGCCTTCACGTGAAGCCATGCTTTACGAACAACTCGCGAATAACAGGGTCAAGTGCAACCTCTGCGCCCGCAGATGCTCGATTCCAGAAAGCAGCTTTGGGTTCTGCAACGTCAGAAAGAACGAATCTGGTAGGCTATTTTCGCTCAACTATGCTAAGGCTTGCGCTGCACATATAGATCCGATCGGCAAAAAGCCCCTATCGCACTTTCATCCAGGCGCCCTAGTCATGTCTATAGCCACCGTTGGATGTAACTTCAGGTGCCAATTTTGTGACAATTGGGCGATAAGTCAGGAAAAAGATATAACTGGTAGAGAATTCCCACCTGAAAGTGTTGTAGAGGCAACCAAGAGCTATGGGTGTCAAGGCATTAGTTATACGTACACTGAGCCGACAATCTTCTTCGAATATGCCTACGACACTGCTTCCATAGCCCACAAGGAAGGAATTTTCAACACTTTTGTCACAAACGGGTATATGACACTTGAAGCAATAGAGATGATTGCTCCATTCTTGGATGCTGCGACAGTTGACTTTAAAGGCGGCGGAGATCCCGAATTCTACAAAATGTTTGCATCAGTCCCTTCTGTGGAACCCATATACGAGTCTTTGAAAGCAATGAAGAAACACAATATTCACGTCGAGGTCACAAACCTAGTGATACCGAAAATAGGCGACTCCATGGATAGAATAAGGGAATTGGCCAAATGGATATCTGAGAATCTGGGGAAGGATACGCCTTTCCACCTCTTGAGGTTTAATCCCAACTATAAGCTAGATAACATAAGCTCAACCGAAATCAAAACACTCGAAGAAGCACATAATGTAGCAAGTGAACAAGGCCTTGACTTTGTCTATCTGGGCAATGTCCCAGGCCACCGGTATGAGAATACTTACTGCCCGGGATGCCGAGAGATGCTTATTAGGCGATATGGGTTCGACGTAGCTAGGTGGAACATTACCGACGACATGCGGTGCCCGAACTGCGGCAGACAGATCGCCATCAAAGGCAAGTTCTATAAACAAGGCTTCTCACTTCCATACTCTATAATCTAGTGTATGTGTAAAGAAGCTTCTGTTTATCCTTCCTTCGGGAAAGCTATTAAGCATCTTCTTATCAAGTCTCTTAGAACCATCTTAATAGAATAAGGTAGAACCCTACGCTATTCATACAATCGCCTTCCGATAGAAACATGTTCGTACTCTTTATGGTTATCTTGCTTAGTTCTATATCTGTAAACCTTGTAACTCCAATTTGGATCTTTTATGTTAGCTCTTTAGGGGCTTCAATTGTGGAGTTGGGCTATATCTCAGGTATTCCTAGCGCGGTCACAGCATTCATGAATGTCCTAGGAGGCTCGCTCTCAGATAAATATGGTAGGAGAAAGCTGAACATAATTGGAACTCTCTTTGGGGTTTTTCCGCCACTCTTCTATATATTCGCTAAGAACTGGGTTGAATTAATACCTTGGGTTATGCTAAGTGGCTTGGCGACGGGTTTATCATTGCCTGTTAGATGGTCGATCGTTGCTGATTCTTCCACTGACCGAAAACGTGCAATGACGTTTGGTTGGATGAATATCGCATTTCTTTTGGGGTCGACATTTGCGCCTTTCATAGGAGGTTTTACTGCCGATACTTTAGGCATTCGATCGACATTCGTTCTCTGCTCCATCTTCATGAGCTCGTGCTTGGTCTTTTCCTTACTTCTTCAGGAGTCGAGGAAGCCTCCTACTCAACAACCAATTATAGACAGCAATAGATTTGAAACACGACAATTCCTTACACTTGTAATCATTATATTAGCGCTGAACATCATACAAGCCACCGGTATAGGGATTTATATCCCCATAACCCCCAAATTTATAGAAAGACAGTTCATGGCCACCTATACTGACGCTGGAATCTTGTATGCTATAGGGTTCGGTCTCTCCTCGATGGTCGTTCAGATCCCTGGAGGCAGGCTAGCCACAAGATACAGCAGGAAAAAGATAGTTCTCATAACCATAGTTTTATCTGCTCCATTTTTCGGCTTTTTCGCACTATCCCGAAGTTTCTTGGAGTGCGTCATACTTATGTTCATTTCAAATGTTATCCTTAATCTCTCATGGCCAGCATATCAAGACCTTACGATGAGCTTGACCCCTCCGGCTCGAAGAGGATTTATGAACGGAGTGTCGGCCACGTCCTTTTGGATTGGCATGACGATAGGCTCAACCATAAGCGGAATACTTTGGGAAAATTTCAGCATGTTCCTCCCGTATTATATATCCGCTGTGATGGTGTTGCTCTCCGCTTTGCCATTTCTCTCTCTAAAGGAAAACAACCGGAAGGCATAGCCTTAATAAGATTCTTTCCACCTCAACTAATCTTGGAACATCGATGTGGCGTATTCTCCGGTCTGACGCAACATCCGTCCTGAAGGACAAAAACGCTAGGACCAGTCTCTCTAGATACTTCTCAGTCATGCAAGACGAGAAACCGGCAAAGTTTTTGGTCGTCAACAAACTTCCAGCCGATTTCGACCGAGAAGACCCGCTTCAAAGTCTCTGGCATGTCCATGAAGAGTTGCTGACTGAGTTCCGTCGTCTTCAGGAGGAGGTAGACTCCGGCAAGAAGACCTTGGACGAGATGGAAAACCCGGAGAAGTCTTTCTTGGATCTGAAAATCGAGATAGCAAACCGCATTCTTGAAAAATGTCATTTCTGCACTAGGCAGTGTTCAGTGAACCGTCTGAAGGGCGAACTTGGCTACTGCAAGTGCGGCACTCAGATCTTAGTTTCTTCGATGTTTGAGCATATGGGTGAGGAGCCTGAGCTTGTTCCTTCGGGAACCATATTCACAATGGGTTGTACAACAAGGTGTCTTCACTGCCAGAACTGGTCGATATCCCAATGGTTCGAGAGTGGGGAAGTTTACACGCCTAAGCGTTTGGCCTTGGCGGTTGAAAGACTGAGAACAAATGGTTGCAGAAACGCCAATCTGGTCGGCGGGGAACCTACGCCTTGGCTTCAACAGTGGCTTTCGACGTTCAAGCATGTGAATGTCAACATCCCTGTCGTATGGAACTCTAACTCCTACTATAGTGAAGAGACGGCCAAACTTCTCGAAGGATTCGTTGATGTCTATCTGCTCGATTTCAAATATGGCCCAGGCAAATGTGCAAGCAGAATCTCAGATGCACCCAACTATTGGGAAGTCTGCACAAGAAACCACCGGTGCGGGAAGCAATGTGGGGAACTTATCATCCGCGTCCTAGTTCTTCCTGAGCATCTTGAGTGCTGCACAAGGGTCATTCTGAATTGGATATCTGAGAACCTTGGCGAGAACACAAGGACCAACATAATGTTCCAGTTTAGACCTGAGTGGAGAGCCTACGAGATACCTGAGCTGCGGAGAAGATTAACCGTGAACGAGATGACTCGAGCATTAGAATTTGCCAAAGAGGCCAGACTAACCAACTTCATAACATAATCCTCATTCTCTTAGAAACCTTATATGGTACTCCAGAAGATACCAAAAGGCAAAGGAAAATGGAAGGAAAGGAATTGGCAAAAGACCTTCTGGACGCTGTATATGGGTGTTTGATCGGAGGAGCCATTGGTGACGCTCTTGGGGCACCAGTCGAGGGATTGTATTACACTGAAATAAGAGAAAAATATGGGAAGATAACGGAGTTCCTTCCTAGTTACAGAGGAAACATTGGAAGCCGTTATGGTGCATCAAAAGGAGAACCTGGGCTTCCTGGCGCCGTAACTGACGACACTACGCTTAGGCATTATATGTGCTTAGCAATCGCTCGAAAGAAGAGACGGATCACTCCCGACGACTTCGCTGAGATATTGCTTGAAAAGATGAACCCAGACCGTTTCTGGCTCAATGAGAAAATTATGTTGACTAAATTGAGAATAGGTATGAACCCATGGGATACTGGAAAGGGCAATCCTCCTACAGGATGCGCAACTATGGCCATAGCGCCTATTGGGATCATTAATGCGGCAAATCCTGCCCAAGCCTACCAAGATGCATTTAACATTGCCTTCATTAACCAAGATGACGTAAACCGTGATGCGGCTGCAACGGTAGCGGCTGGAATTGCGACCGCCCTTGATCTAGATGCTACAGTAGCCAAAGTGTTAGAGTCAATGGTGAAATACTGTTCAGACATCGTTCGAAGAGCTATCACTTTGACCTTAGACATTGCTTATGATAGCAGTACGGTGGAGGAGTTCGCTGTAAAGTATTACTCTAAGATGTTGGACTGGACATGGCCAAGCCGAACCTGGCAGAAGGAACACTTCTTCAGTGGGAGCAGTATCGAAATCGTTCCCGTAGCAATGGCGATTCTACACCTCTGCAAAGGAGACGTGAACCAATGCATCATAGAAGGGGCAAACTTTGGAAGGGATTGTGACACCATTTCTAGTATCGTAGGAAGCCTTGCTGGTACTATTGTTGGAGCTAGTGCCATCCGTAGCGACTGGATCGAGACTTGTGAAAAAGCTAATGAGGAATTCTTTGAAGAATTAGAAGGCGATAGGGAAGCAAACTTTTACTCCATGGCATGTCGTCTAGTGGAAGCTCTCAAAGCCGAAAGTCAGGCCGCAATAGAAAGGGTGAGGATTCTAGATAGAATCCTTGGTAAGCCACACTCAGCTGAGTCTTAAGGTGTCATCAACTTGCTTTTTGTCCTAGAGCGATAGGATTTCGGCCAGTTTGTAACGATCCAAGTCGAGTTCTTTTCTTTTCTTCCAAGAGTACTCTAGGTCTACTGAGACGACCTTTCCCCCTCTGATGCCTACCATCCTCTTTTTTTCACCATCAAGTAGTGACTCAACGGCGTGATGCCCAAACTGACAGGCTAGGGCTCTACTACAGGCAGTCGGTGGCCCCCCTCTTTGTATATATCCTAGAGCTGTCAGCCGAACCTGAAACCCCGTCTTCTCTGCCATAAATTCTGTAACCTCGCGAGAATTGCCGGCGCCCTCAGCCATCACGATGATCTCGGAGGTTTTCCCGTCTTTACGTGCACCTTTGAGCCTTTGGCAGATCTTGTCCAAATCAAACTTGACTTCAGGAATCAAAATCACTTCTGCTCCTCCAGCAAATCCAACCTCCAATGCAAGGAAACCGCGATTTCTTCCCATCACCTCTACAACGAAGATTCTCTCGTGTGAGATGGCTGTGTCTCGTATCTTGTCTATTGCCCAGAGAGCTGTATTTACAGCTGTGTCGAAACCAATTGTTGTATCCGTGCCTGCCACATCGTTGTCGATAGTCGCCGGAACACCTATCACGGGTATCCCACTGGCCCTGTGAATCTCACAGGCACCTCTAAAGGTTCCGTCTCCGCCGATCGTTATGAACCCCTCAACATTTTTGCCTTTAAGAACTTCACCAGCCTTTTCTACTCCATCAGGAGTTCTCATCTTTTCGCATCTGACGGTTTTCAGTATGCTTCCACCAAGGTTTATGATTCCGCTTACAGAACGAGGACCCATATGTCGGGACTGACCCTTAATAAGCCCTTCATAACCTCTATCGAACCCTTCAACCTCAAGGCCGTTATAGATGGCTGAGCGAACTACGGCACGGATAGCTGCATTCATGCCTGGGGCATCTCCGCCGGCTGTAACAACACCGATCTTCTTCATAGAACTCTCTCCAAACGGTTAGACTCAACACTATGTAGAAACTAAAGGCTCCTTAAAGAATTTCTGCGTGGCAAAGCAAAGGACGAACAGAAATCTATACTTAAGCCCTATCCATATGAAACCAGGTCTTCCTAGTAGCCGTTACCTGCGTTTGGGCCCCAAGTGAATACCAAGTAGGTCCGCTTTTACTAGAAAAACTTATACTTTGATATAGTTTATGACTGGGATCTCTAAGTTCAATGTCGTAACTGTTGATTGACAGGTCTATAGGTGGAAGGAAGCTCCGCGATGTAGTCAGATAATGAAAAATCTTTCTTCCATGTTAATGCTAACCCGAGGCTCGTGTACAGGTTTTCGACAATCAAGTCCTCGATTATTATAGAGCCTTCTCCTAGAATCTCACGCAAGACCCACGAAAAAGCCTCAGTCTTTTCGGGGAGATCATCCAACTCCAAAGAGTAGTTTTCCCTCATAACTCGAATCATCTTCCTGAAGGCCTTCTCACCCAAAACTTCCTTCAAGACAACTTTTATTGTCTTGAGCACAAAATCAGTATGCTCTCGTTCAAATTGATGGTTCGAGAGGCTCTTCATAGTTCTCTTCTGCTCCAAAGACGGTTAGCGTGATCGTGGAACATGACCAAGTTCTATGGCTCTAGTTTTGATGAATTCTGCAACTTTCTCTTCGGTATATCTTTTCGATTCCTCCTGTTTCGTCAAGTGTTTCTTTATTATGCTGAGCAGTTTATCTGGATTTACTGGCTTCACAATGTAACCATCTGCGCCCTTGTTGACCGCTTCAATGGCGTTTTCCATCGAGGGATAACCAGTGAGAATTATTTTGACCATTTTTGGTACGGTCTCGTTCATCTTAGCTAAGAGTTCGGTGCCTTCCATGTCTGGAAGCCGGATATCTAACAAAGCTAGATTGTAGAAATTAGCCTTAGATTTTAAGATCGCCTCTTCACCGTCTCTTGCGGCGTCAACAACATATCCTTTTTCTTTTAAAATGTTAGACAGTGTTTTCCTGATGTTTTCGTCATCGTCAACGATGAGAATTCTCGTTTTTCTAGCTCTTCTGCCCATGTTTTGTCCTTTCCCTTTCGTTGACATGGCTTTCGCACATTGGACTCAACCTCTTTCTTCTCTCAATAAATCATTTATGAATCTGAATTTCTTTTCTATCATCCATCAGAAGAGCCAAAGCCTTTACCAACAAGGTGCCAAGGACATATTAGGGCGTCCTGTAGCATCTGAGCCAATAACATAGATGTACACTTTCTGAGTTATTAGGACCCAAATGCTTGACGGCCTACTCAGTATTCGCGGAGACTAAAGGAAGAAGTGTTGCCAGTCTAAACACATAGTTTGCATAGACAAGGACGAACCCGTGGTGCTTATTTAGCTAGAAGAAAAAAGTCATTCATTCCTCTTTTTCTTCTACCTCTTTGTAGATCGAGGAGATAAACGATGAACCACTGCATTTGGGACAAGCACCCGCTGCTTTCAGAATGTAGTCTCCTTTCTCGAAATTTCTAACGTTCTTGAAATTGCAGCTCGAGCATTGAACCAATGTAAAAACCTTTGGCATCTCAAATCCAAGCTTTAAAGGCTTTCTTCTCATCTGGAGAA
>CAYURV010000012.1:2355-15575 GCA_964447115.1 uncultured Candidatus Bathyarchaeia archaeon | reverse complement strand
TTCCGTAGGCTGCGCCCAAAACGAACATTGAAGCATACCCCTTGTCCCATCTGACCTTAAGTTCGCGGACTACTAATGCTCCGCTTCCATACAATGAACTGAGCAAAAGCAAGGCGAAAGGGTTGAAGAACTCAGCCGGCGGAGACGAACCTGAAAGGAGCTCGCCTAGGGCAGGGGCAAGAAAGAAGAGGACCAGGGCCGGCGAAATCCGCAACCTAGAATCTCTCCACAATACCTAATAAAGTGCGCTTGTCCACCATATTACCCTTCACTTTAGAAGAACATTTCTTTCAATGGCTTCTCGTTCGAAACCTTGCTCCAGTAGTAAAGGAAGGGGATTTGCGGGACTACTGAAAGCCTTTTGACATCGGAGTCCCCCTCTTATAGCTTTAATATGCTATATGTGTTTTACGTTCTTGATGATGAGACATGTTTGACGTAATAACCGTAGGCCACTTCTCCATTGATTACATCAACCTTCCAGGAAGGCATGTGGTAAAGCCTACCTTGGGCGGTCCACCAACATATGTCTCACTCGCTGCAGCCAAGCTAGGAGCAAAAGTCTCGGTCATATCGAAAGTCGGAGAAGACTTCCCGCCTCGTTATATTGGTTGGTTGAAGAACCAAGGCATAGATCTTTCTGGATTACAGAAAGTTGAGGGTGCTTCAACGACCAGTTATACGCTGAACTACACGAAAGGTGGCGAACGCCAACTCATCCTAAGGAGCAGAGCCCCGCCAATAGAAGCCGAAGACATACCAAACCAGCTTGAGGCCAAAGCCATCCACATAGCTCCCATAGCTAACGAGATACTTCCCGAAACTGTACGGAGACTGCGAGGCCAATCAAACATAGTTTCCTTAGATCCACAAGGCTTTCTGCGACGCTTCAAAGAGGATGGAACAATGTTCCTAGAGCAAATGAAGGACTTGGAAGTTTTGAGACGCATTAACTTGTTCAAAGCGTCGCACGAGGAGATCAGGATGGTCACGGGTGAATCGAATCTGGTACAAGCCGTCATAAAAGTCTATGAGCATGGGGTTGAGATCGTTATTGTGACGATGGGCGGAGAAGGCTCACTGCTATATGTTAAAGGCAAGCTGTACCAAGTTCCAGCGGCAAAGCCTAGGGTCATTGCTGACACGACGGGCTCGGGCGATGTCTTCATAGGCGGGATGCTAGCCGAGTACGTAAAAGGTAAGGACCCATTGTGGTGCGCTTCCGTCGGCTCAGCATCCGCATCCTTCGTCGTTGAGAAGCTGGGTCCAAGAGGTTTCGGCTCAGCAAAGGAACTCTATGAACGAGCCGCCATAGTCTATGAAAGATCAGCCATCCTCTAATTCTGACTGTTATTCCTCTTCCACTTGGAAAACATGGTAAAGTATATCGTAGAGTTCTGGTCCGCCTTCGAACTTTGCGAAGGCTTCCTTCTCTGCCTTCAAGACCTCTCTCGCTGTAGTCCGAGTTTTCCTCCACTCCATTTCTTTCCATAGAATCTTGAAATTTTTGAATTCGACCTAAGCCTAGAAGGTCAGTACTAGGAACATGACCGCGGTAATGGCTAGGTTCTGCAAATAGACTTCAAGCAGATCTAAAGCTTGATTACGCCTCCAAACCGTTTCGAGAAAATATCTCGAATATTTCATATGAGAAACATTCCTAGACCCAAAAACATCTTTAAGGAAAGATAAAATAACTTATCTCTGGACGCTCATTATAGTGTTGCTGAACGGTGAAAAATATGGGCAGAATCTCTAAAGGAGTAAAATGTAGCGTTGAAGGATGCGAAAAGGGTGCGACACGTTCACTGAACATAGACAAAGTGACAGCCGCAGGCTTGAAGGTCCAAGAAACAAGACGGGCATACCTCTGCAGAGATCACTACAAAGACTATAAGAAGGCCACAAGGAAGGAAAAACAGGTGGACAAATGGAGACACAAAATCCAAACACCGCCACGTTTCAAAGTCTCTGTTTAGTAGAGCTACGAGCATCCTACTCGCTTCGTAAAAGTCTTTTATTTAGTTTCAAGCGATTACTGATACATGTGAGAGATGATCATCAAGGCTTTTTCAACACAAGAAAGAAAGCAGCAATATACCCCCTCCCTTAAGTCTCACAGACTTCTTAAATATTCCATTCATGGAGTTCTGACTCAAAGAAGAGATAAGGTTCACATAGATAGGGAAAGGAGGCTCTAATGCTTGGAATTTCTCGTCCTAACCTCGCGTTACATTAAGCAGGCTGAGCGCGAGAGAGTTGTCATGCAAGCGGTCATCGAGGCTGCTGAGGCCGTAGGTGTCGACCGCATTGTAAAGAGAAGAGGCAACGTGTACAGCACAGGTGTGTACGTCAACGATGGAAGAGCAAAGTCCCTACTTTACAATGATTGGGAAAAAGACTGGGACCGGAAGAAGATCTACGAAAGCATAATGGCTTCAATCAAGTTTTCCCCAACTCTTAACCGAAAGCGTCAGGTCATCTTGACACTGTCATGATGCGAAGTATTATTTTCTTCTTCCAGAAAGAACTGGCCATCTAACTCACAAAAATCTTTATCTTGCGAGCAGCATTGATACTGTTGATCGTGCTGCATAGACGGGGTTAGGAAACTTGAGAATACTCCAGCTTCACTCAAACTTCATCGAGTACCGACCCGTGGAAAAGGAGATAGCACCTGCTGAGGAATGTGAACAGAAGCCTAGGCGCCTCGATGAACTCATCGTCCTATTCACTTGTGTCGAAGATGGAGACACGCCTGAAACTGCTCGCAAGGCGATAGACGACCTCAAAGAGTATCTGGCCAGGATAAAGACGAACAGAATCCTGATCTACCCTTACGCGCATCTCAGTGGCAACTTGGCAAGCCCAGCCAAGGCGTTTGAGATTCTCAAGGAGATGGAGAGATATGCTAAAGGCTTAGGTATTGAGGCTTACCGTGCTCCTTTTGGCTGGTGCAAGGAGTTCTCGATCTCAATAAAAGGTCACCCATTGGCCGAACAGTTCAGGACAGTTGCCGCGGAAGAGGTGAAAGAGGCAGAAGTTGTCTCGACGGCTCTCGAAGCCGAGGAGAAAATAAAGTCATACTGGTTCATCCTCCAACCCAATGGAGAAATGACCCCGGCGGACGAATTCGACTTCGCAGGAAACGAGAACCTAAGGAAGTTGGCCGACTACGAGATTAAAAAGGTTAGAGCAACTCAGCAAGCCCCTCCCCACGTGGACCTTATGAAGAGGTTAGAGTTGGTTGACTACGAGCCTGCATCTGATCCTGGTAACTTTAGATGGTACCCGAAGGGAAGACTCATCAAGTCCTTACTGGAGCAGTTCGTTACTGAGAAAGTGGCCGTCTATGGGGGCATGGAAGTTGAAACCCCCATCATGTATGACCTGGAACATCCCAGCTTGGCAAGCTACTTGCACAGGTTTCCCGCCCGCCAGTACATCATCAAGTCTGACGACAAGGAATTCTTCTTGAGGTTCAGCGCCTGCTTCGGTCAGTTTCTGATGGTTCATGACGCGCAGATATCGTACCGGCAGCTGCCCCTCAAAATCTATGAACTGACAAAGTATAGTTTCAGAAGGGAAAAGAGTGGAGAACTCTCAGGGCTCAGAAGGCTCAGAGGCTTCACCATGCCTGACTGCCATGCATTGTGCGCTGATATGGATCAAGCGAAAGAGGAGTTCATCGAGAGGTTCAGCCTGAGCATGGAGACTCTAGAGGGGGTAGACCTGACCAAGGACGATTACGATTTAGCAGTCAGGTTCACGAAGGATTTCTATCAAGAAAATAAGGATTTCATAGTCTCCCTTGTGAAACTCATGGGCAAGCCGGCTCTCGTAGAGATGTGGGATGAACGGTTCTTCTATTTCGTTCTGAAGTGGGAGTTCAACTTTGTCGATAACTTGAACAAGGCTTCGGCTTTGTCTACTGACCAGATTGACATCGAGAACGCTGAAAGATACGGCATAGCCTATGTCGATGAGAATGGTATGAAGAAATACCCGTTGATCCTGCACTGTTCTCCAAGCGGCGCGATAGAGAGAGACGTATATGCTATGATAGAGAAAGCCTACATGGAACAGAAAGAAGGGAAGCCTCCGACGCTGCCACTATGGCTTTCACCAACCCAAGTCAGAATCATCCCCGTCGCCGAACGGTTTTTTGCTGAGGCTGATAAGACGGCTGGAGAGATTGAGGGGCAATGCATACGAACTGACTGGGATGACAGGCCTTTGACAATGCAGAAGAAGGTGAGAGAAGCGGAGACAGAATGGATTCCCTACATCGTCGTTATCGGAAAAAAGGAAATCGAGTCGGGCGTTCTAGCTGTAAGAGATCGCCGGCTCTCTCAGGTCGGAAAGGCTGGAAAGATTAGAAAGATGAAACTGGAGGAGCTTACAGCTGAGATAAAGCAGAGAACCGAAGGCAAACCGTTCAAGCCACTAGCAATCCCAACGGCTCTTTCCAAGAGACCACGTTTCTATAGTTGATGCTAGTCTATTTTCCAGTAATTTACAGACAGCTATATATCTTATTTCAGAGCAATAAGCGTCTAATATGAGGTGTGCGTTGCTTGTCCAAGAAAGATCTATTTGTCTACGTCGATGGCGAATACTATCCCAGGTCTGAAGCGAAGGTATCAGTTTTCGATCACGGTCTTCTCTACGGAGACGGTGTCTTCGAGGGCATCCGATCCTATGGAGGCGTTGTCTTCAAGCTCAAGGAGCACATAGACCGGCTTTACCTTTCTGCGAGAGCTATCATGCTAGAAATCCCATTAACGAAAGAAAGGATGACCAAAGCTATCTTAGAAACCCTGAGAAAGAACGACTTGAGGGATGCTTACATCCGCCTCATCGTAACACGAGGGGTTGGCGATTTGGGGCTTGACCCAAACAAATGCCCTAAGCCTTCAGTCATAGTCATAACCGTCCCATTGTTTCAACTCTACGACGAAGAAAAACGTCAGAGAGGCATGAGCATGGTGGTCTCATGGGTCAGAAGAGACCCTGTGGACGCCACGACTCACGAGATCAAGTCCCTAAACTATTTGAACAGCATCCTCGCAAAGATCGAAGCCAACAATGCAGGCGCGGATGAGGCTCTGATCCTAGATACAAGGGGTTTCATCAGCGAGGCAACTGGGGAAAATCTTTTTGTGGTAAAGGATGCAAAACTCATAACCCCCCAAGCTACAAGCGGACCTTTGCCAGGAATCACTGCGACTGTGATCAAAGAAATAGCTGAGAGACTGGGCTACTCAGTGGTTGAGAGAGCCATAACGGTCTTCGAGCTCTACGGCGCCGACGAGGCGTTTCTCACAGGGACAGCTGCGGAGATCATGCCGATAAGAGAGGTCAACAAACGAAAGATCGGAGAAGGCAAGATGGGACCAGTCACCGAGAAGCTCCTCAAAGAGTTCGGCAAGGTTGTGATGGACCCGAAACAGGGAATACCCATCTGGTAGATGGAAAAGATGAAGGTCTTACTCCTAACTGAAAAGGATATAAAGCCCCTACTCTCGATGAGCGAAGTCATGGAAGCCGTTGAGAAGGCCTTCAGAGAGAAGGGCCTAGGTCACGTCCAGATGCCTTCGAAATCCTACCTTCACTTCGAAAAGTATAATGGCGATCTAAGATCAATGCCTTCTTACCTGGAAAGGCTTGACATCTCCGCTGTCAAAGTTGTGAACTCTCACCCGGACAACCCAACCAGATTCGGTCTGCCTACGGTCATGGCGACAATAGTGCTAGTAGACCCAAGAAACGGATCACCTTTGGCAGTTATGAGCGGAACGTGGATTACGGCGATGCGAACCGGGGCTGCGGGAGGAATAGCTGCAAGATACTTGGCACGGAAAGACTCCCAGCTTGTGGGCCTCATTGGAGCAGGAACCCAAGCCCGAACCCAGTTAGCAGCGTTGCTTACACTGTACAAAGAACTTGAGGAAGTGAGGGTTTGGAGCCCGACTCAGGCAACTAGGGAAAAGTATGTCTCTGAAATGAAAGCACAATATGCAGAGCAGGCCCATATTTTCACGGTGAACAGTGCTAGAGACGCTGTGGAAGGGGCAGACTTAGTCGTCACGTCGACTCCTTCCCGGAAGCCCATAGTCTCAGATAAGTGGGTCTCGCCTGGTACGCATATAACTTGCGTTGGTGCAGACGCAGCGGGCAAGCAAGAGCTTGACGCAGCTATATTGAGGCGCGCGAAAATCGTTGTCGACGATTGGGAGCAGGGCTCGCACTCAGGAGAAATCAACGTTCCACTGACTGAAGGCATAATCACAAAAGAGGACATATGGGGCAACATATGCGAGATTGCTGCTGGACTGAAACTTGGAAGGACGGACCGCAACGAAATCACGGTTTTCACTGCAACAGGCTTAGCAGTACAGGATGCAGTGACAGCCAAACTCGTCTATGACAAGGCTGTTTCAAAAGGTGAAGGCCAATCAGTCGAGTTAATGTAGCCATTTAGAATATTAGTACAGCATTCGGCCGAGGGTTACTCCCAGTTACAACCAAATAATCACTTCGAGTCTTTCTGCCCATTCTCACGAATCGAAGGAAGAACCTCTACAGTACTATTGGCTAGAATATCATCTTTATCTTGTTGATGGTCTCACCTGTAAGACTTCTTCATTCACAAGGTTAGGCGGTACACGGCCTTCTTGTATGGCTATCATGTTCTCTGCGGCCATTACGGCCATTCTAGTTCTAGTTGCAACGCTTGCGCTTGCAACATGGGGGGCTGCGATGACGTTGTCAAGCTTGAGCAGGGGATTGTCAGGATCAGTTGGCTCCTTTTCCCAAACGTCGAGGCCAGCAGACCAGATCCATCCCTCTTTCAGGGCTTTATGCAGAGCTTTCTCGTCAACTACTAGTCCTCTTGATGTGTTGATTAAGCACGCAGTTCTCTTCATAAGTCTGAGCTTCTTCTCGTTGATGAGGTGGTGGGTTGAAGGCGTCAAAGGCACATGTATTGTCACGAAGTCGGATTCCTTCAAAAGTGTATCTAGGTCCACGTACTTGGCGCCAAGCTTCTCCTCTAACTGCGCATTTCTGACAATGTCGTGATAGAATATCTTCATGTTGAATCCTCTGGCTCTCTCTGCCACAGCTGAGCCAATCCTGCCTGTGCCTAATATGCCAATGGTCTTTCCCCAGACATCTTGACCCACCATCATCATTAGACCCCACGGGACCTTCCACTTTCCAGTCTTAACATACCTGTCAGCCTCAGCGACCCTTCTAGCAGCCGCCATTAGAAGTGTGAAAGCAAAATCGGCAGTGGTTTCTGTGAGGACTCCGGGAGTATTGGTCACATATATCCCTTTCTTCGTTGCCTCTTTCACGTCGATGTTGTCGAATCCGACTGCCACTTGGCTAATGCTTAGAAGTTGAGGGCCAGCGGCATCAATGACCTCCCTGTCAATCGGGTCGGTCAAAAGGCAGATCAAGCCGTCTGCACTTCCTACTTTTTCCATCAGAAGGCTCTTTGGAGGCGGTATCTCATTAGCCCAAACTTCAACATCGAATCTCGATTCCAGGATCCTCATAGCCTCTTGGGGCAACTCCCTTGTTATGTAAATCTTCTTCCGTCTCAGCTGGGTCAAATTATCCACCATGTCTTGTGTCTGCTATAGGTTCTTTATGATTTAGGCAGGCCTGCTTTTAACTTTTCGACCGATCCAGTGCAAGAGCCTATTACGATATTTCCATCAGAAACCATCGAAACAGAGAGTAGAGGCTTTGCCAAAAGAATCAAATAGGTCCACAAGGGTATAGTGTTCGATAGCTTTAGCAAACAAGTCCCAGAGGAAATCTAGAGAAGGCAGACTTCATATGAACCAATCAAACAGGAGGCTTACGGCAGGGAATGGACGATAGAATGAAAGCGCGTCAGATGTTAAAGGACTGGAAGAAGGATGCCTACGTCTTCGGACTCGAAGTCCTAGATCAAGTAGGCAGATTCGCCAAGGATTATGGGGATATTGCTCTTCTGGTCGGAAGTAGCTCGAAATGGGCACAAAAATCCATGAAAATCATTGCAGAGTCGTTGAGAAAGGAGAAAGTATCCTTTGACGTTGTCCTCGGAGCTAGACCCAACTGTCCCCGAGAAGATCTGTACAGAATAGCGATGGAAGTAGCTCTGTCGAAACCAGACAGCATAATCGCATTCGGAGGTGGCAGCACGATAGATGGTGCAAAAGCTGCAAGTGTATTGGCCACTTACACACCTACTGAAGTATCCGAAATATTGGGAATAGATTGGAGTAAAGCTGGCTCGATTGATCCCTATTTCGGGACAGGCATAGTGACAAAGATGAAAAACGTAACAAATAAGGACATTGTACCAGTAATTGCTGTTCAAGCTGCCTCTAGTTCAGCAGCGCACTTGACGAAATACTCTAACATAACGGATCCCCTGACCAGCCAGAAGAAACTCATCGTGGATGATGTCATAACACCGAGAAGAGCGGTCTTTGATTACGGGGTAACCATTGGTTCACCTAAGGATCTGACTCTAGACGGGGCAATGGATGGAATTGCACATTCATGGGAAGTTCTCATGGGCGCGACAACGAAGGAACATTATGAAACGGCAAAGCAGGTGGCGTCGCTCGGTATCAGTCTAATCGTTAACAACCTAGAATCTGCCTTAAAGGATAATATCGACGCAAGAACAGCATTAGGACTTGGGACAGATCTCGGCGGATATTCCATTATGATAGGCGGAACCAGTGGTCCGCATCTGGGTAGTTTCTCTTTGGTCGACATCCTTTCGCATGGGAGGGCATGCGCTATCCTTAACCCTTACTATACCACGTTCTTTTCGCCGAACATACAAGACCAACTCTTAATGGTTGGGTCCATATTCCAGAAAGCAGGGTTTATTAGGAAAGGTATAGATCTGAAAGCCTTAAAGGGCAGAGAACTCGGAGAGACAGTGTCAAGAGGGATGATAAGATTCAACAGATCCTTCAGTTTACCCACAACCCTCAGGGAAGCAGGAGCAACACCAGCTCATTTGAAGAGAATGCTCGAGGCAGCTAAGGACTCACAGCTGAAAATGAAGCTTCTTAACATGCCTGTTCCTCTGGACCCTGAGAAAGGGGACGTGGACA
This sequence comes from uncultured Candidatus Bathyarchaeia archaeon, assembly GCA_964447115.1. Taxonomy (GTDB): domain Archaea; phylum Thermoproteota; class Bathyarchaeia; order Bathyarchaeales; family DTEX01; genus CAYRBK01. The sequence goes on along the minus strand of CAYURV010000012.1, from coordinate 6,441 downwards.
AGTATGTAAAGAGAGTTTTGGAGGCCGCCTTTTCTGGCGACTTCAGGAAGATCAGGACCAAATAGGACTCGTTACTTGCCAAAGATTGGCAGGATTCTCTTCTGTTCGTGAGGACGATCTTCGTAGAGTCTCCCCTAATTCTTCCATCTAGGCGTCCAAATCCTTCCATAAACTCTTTAAAAGGCGAGAAGAGATTAAGTGAAGCTAAAGAGGGCCCGTAGCCTAGCTGGATAGGGCGCAGAAGGGCATAAGCCATGCGGAAGCCTTCGGAGCCAACGTGGGCAGAGAAAGCCTGAGGTCGAGGGTTCAAATCCCCCCGGGCCCGCCAAAAATATTAAAACGAATCTATTATTTTATGTATGTCCCTATCCTGTTTGTTGAGGGTTGAAGTCCAAGTCCGCCCATCTTCTAGAACATTGCCAGAAATAGGCTATAAGCCGAATTGTTGGGCAGATTTGGCAGAGCACTTTAAAAGTAACGGCAACAGAAAAGTTATTGGATCAAAAAGGGATTACGGTAAGGGAGACCTTCATGTCCAGCCATGAAGAACGCCGAAGGAGGCTTTGGAGAGCCACAAATATACGGGGATTTTCCAAGGAGATTGCACTTATTGGAGCGTTACTCCTATTTGGCCTCTCTTCAAGGCTGTTGATAGCTCCCTACACCGGTCACGGATATGACATCAATGTTCACAAAGTCTGGCTGTTTAAGCTCTTAGACAACGGATTGTTTTTCTACATACCTTCAGAAGGAATGGGCCTCTTTGGGGAGTCTTGGGGACATGACCCCAATTTCTGTGAGTTGCCACCCATCTTTCCTACTACACTCTTCATAATGGGGAAGATGTATATTTCTATCCAACATGGCTTGGGTGACATCTACCTTCTTGTCATGTTTATGAAGATTCCTCAGATAGTCGCTGAGGTCAGCATCGCCATCTTGGTCTACTACATAGTAAGGAAAGAGACCAATCTGCGCCTAGGAGCCCTTGCTGCTCTACTATTCCTGGTTAACCCTTTCACCTTCTTCTTGACAGCTGTCTGGGGAGCCCCAGAAAGTTTGGTTATGATTTTCGTCCTAGCATCTCTTTACGCAACCTATAGAAGCAGACCCTTCATTGGGGCTTTCCTACTTGGAGTCTCTTTGATGGTGAAACCATACACCATAGTGTTCTTGATTCCAATCGTCCTTTTCTGTTACCGGGATTTGAGGTCCCCAAGGACTCTGCTCCTGCCTTTGATCACCGCCTTCTCTGCTGCTATCACAGCTTCGCCTTGGCTACTAGCCCAGGGGTTGGTTTTCATAGACGCTATGTGGTCGGGAGCAGTCCACAATCTTGGGATTCGCATGTTTGAGGGGACAATATGGTCTTTTCCGAGCTTTTGGCAGCTTGTCAGATTCACATGCGACATTTCAGGCTTCCCATATGCAGTTGTGGCGCCGGTCGAATTCCATGTTTACTTGTTTCTGACACTTGTTCAGTGCTTTGTGGTTATATGGTCGGGATCAAACCTAGAAAAGAGGAATTTGTGGTTTATGGCAAATCTCTTCCTCTTCAGCTTCATGATGTTCTTGCCTTCAGCCCACGAGAAATGGGTGTACTCTTGCTTTCCCCTTCTGCTGATAGCAGCTTTCTTAGGACGGAAACAGAGAACGATATCCCTTCTTACCTACTTTGGGTTGACTTTCACGCTATTCGGGGCGATATATGGCGATGGTGAATACTTCTTCGTGTCGACGGATCTTCTCCCTATGCCTCGCAACTTCGTATACGGCGGCGTCTTCGCTGAATTCTGGTACTATGCTCTCTGGTCAGTGGCTGAAGTTATAGCAAGTCTGTTCTCTTCGGTGATCTCTGTCGTTTTCCCAACGGTTATCTTCTTCATCTTGTTCGCACGGTCGTTGATCCAACAAGTTCAACCGGAACTTGAGGCATCTTCGATTAAGCCGTCAGAGAGCGCTTCGAAGGAAGGCACAACTGCCGATTCCTCGCAAATCCAACGGGATGGTTTCCGGACGCACTCGCAAAAAAAGTCGCAGCCTTCTCCCAATGTGATCTCAACTGGGCTGGTAGAAGACGAAATATTTGAATTTATTGACACCTTCCAGTCTCGCTTCAAAAATGTGAAGGAAACCTCTCTAAAGCTGGATGAAGCTAGAAGGATGCTAAAGTCCGGCGAGATCGCTGAAGACACGTGTAGACTTGTAATGGACGAGTTGGGAGAACAATTGTCAGCAACGATCGAAGAGATGTATAGGTTGAGAGAGACATTAGAGTTAGCTAGGGCTAGAGCGAAACTAGAGTGGGCTAAAGAGGAGACAGAACTGAAGGATGGTCTAACACTAGAACGCCAAGATATGCTTAAAAGGGATGTCTATCTAAGACGGAAGCTCTACGCGCCCCTTCATAGATGGGAAGAGGTTATCTCCAAGATCGACGCCGCCCTCGCATCCCTAACGATTGAAGAAGAAGCATCTATCATTCAACAGTGTTTATCCTTAATGAGGGAGAAGCTGCATCCACAAACACCAGGAGAAGAGAGTGAGAGACGTAGGAGACTATACCAGCAGCGTTTAGAAGTAGTCTCTGATAAGTGGGCTTCAATAAGAAGTAACAAGATTGAGCAAGTTTTTAATCTAGAGCAAAGCGCCTCCCAGATAACACAGGAGATGAAGGAGGTTGAAACACGCTTCGCTGTCGGCGAACTCAACCAAGATGTCTTTGAATATAAAATTGGTGCCTTACGAGGGTCACTAAAGAGACTTGAGAAAGAGATCCTTGACACTCAAAGCTACTTAAACGAGATGGACAATAGGATATTCAGATGTTCAGAGCTGCTGAGAGAGATTCCATGAAATTATCGATATGGTACACAATCAGCAGCTTAAATCCTTAGGGGTTGGCTGGGGGGAAAGATTGGTGCTAGGGTGTTGCGCTTATCTGGAAAGAGTATGTTCCTGACCCCACCTCGAAAGTGACGCGTCCATCTTCCTTCTTTCCAGAGACGATTCCAGTGATGTCTCCAACGTACGTTCCGTCTTTCCACACTACGTTCCCACTTTCCTTGATGATGGGATTGCTCAATCCAAGGTCTGGAACACTTACTTCTCCCCTGCTATTGACTGGAATAGTGACCTCTAAGACGAGCGAATCATCTTCTCTTCTCCAACTCGATGCTACCAATCCCCGGATAGTGTTAATCGAGGCACTGACATGGCTGAGGTCGCCGAGTACGTAAGGCTTTATTATTATCCTTTCAAAGCCTGTGGCTGTGGAATCGACATTGATACCGGCAAGAACTTTATAGAACCAAGCGTCTACACTTCCGAACATTATATGGTTATGAGAGTTCATCCCTCCTCCAGCCAAGTATTCCCATCTCTCCCACAGTGTCGTAGCACCTTCCCGTATCATGTAGCCCCAGCTGGGATAGCTGGTTTGATTAACCATCTTGTACGCTAGATCCGCCCGTCCGTATTCTGTTAGAACGTCCAATAAGTATCTGGTTCCCACAATCCCTGTGCCAACATGGCAATCATGCGTTGTCTCTATGTTTTGCAGCAGTTTCTTCAGAACGGTTTCCTTTCTGTCTTCAGGAACAATGCCTGAGAAAAGGGGCAGCAGATTTGAGGTTTGACTGCTGAATTGCATAAACGGAATAGCCTCTGGACCGATAGGGGCATATTGATCTTTTTTCAAGAACTCTTTGTTAAATGCCTCCTTGATATTCTCTGAGAGATTAGCATATTTCTTCGCTTCGGAAGATTTTCCCAGTACACGAGCAATCTTAGACAGGGTTACAACATCCTGATAATAGCACCATGTTGAGACTAATTCACCAGGCGTATCTGGAGACCTGACGTAAGCGGGTGGGCACCAGTCACCATATTTGCTGAATCTCACTATGTAACCTTCAGCTTTCGTCCCTAAGAAGTCAACCCAACCTTTCATAACCTGATAGTTCTCTTCCAGAATTCTACTGTCACCATAGTAAAGATAGAGATACCAAGGTATGGTCACGCATGCTGTTCCCCAAGCAGGATCAGCTGGATAGATCTTCCAATAAGGCGGAACGACATCGGGAA
>CAYURV010000012.1:0-2255 GCA_964447115.1 uncultured Candidatus Bathyarchaeia archaeon | reverse complement strand
CCCCAAGCAGGATCAGCTGGATAGATCTTCCAATAAGGCGGAACGACATCGGGAACACTGCCATCTTCCATTTGAGCTTCTTTGATGTCACGAATCCATTTTGAGTAGAAGGCTGCCATGTCAAAGTTGTACATTGCCTCTTCCACGGTCAGTTGAGCATCACCCATCCATCCCATTCTCTCGGATCGTTGAGGACAATCAGTTGGTATGCTCATCAGGTTGCTCAGTTGTCCCCAATGGACGATTCTGTGGATGCTGTTGATCAAAGGGTTTGAACATACGAACCCTCCTATTGGCTTAACATCTGAGTGAACAACAATTCCTTGAATGGTACCAATGTTAGGTGTCCCCGGAAATCCAGTAACTTCCACGTATCGGAAGCCGTGATAGGTAAACCTCGGCTCATAAACCTCGGTTCCCTGGCCTTTTAATATATAAGTATCAGTAGCTTTTGCGAAACCGTTCGGTATTGTGTTTAGGGTTCCTTCGGAATATATTAGTTCTGAGTACCTAAGTTGTACCTTTGTACCACGAGGTCCACTGACAGTCAGTCTAACCCAGCCAGTGAAGTTCTGCCCAAAATCGTAGACGTAAACGCCTGGTTTGGGACTACTCATGCTTGCTGGCGGAATTGTCTTGACTGCCCTAATCGGAGGAAAAGTGGCCTGTGAAACTAGTCTACCACCGGGTGATTTAGCTATGTCAGCTTTCTTCCATTCGGAGTCATCGTATCCTGGGCTGTCCCAACCTTCTTTCTCAAGACAGGCATCATAAGTTTCTCCATTGTAGATGTCGTTTTCAACTATTGGGCTTTGCGAGACTCTCCAATTCTCGTCGGTCAAGATTGTCTTCATACTCCCATCCATGAACTCCAGACCCATCTGCAGAATCAGTTTCGGTGATGCATCAGCATATCTCTTACCAAAATTCAGAAGGTCGGGCGGTATGTTGGCTGGTAACTTTGTTACGTATCGCCCATTCCCTAACATAACGCCGACAACGTTCTCGCCTTCCCTCAGAAACTCAGTTATGTCATAAGTCGAATACAACACCAATCGGTCGTAGTCGGTCCAGCCTGGATCAAGCTGACAATCTCCAACTTTCCTCCCATTTATCCGCAGCTCATAATACCCAATCCCGCAGACGTATGCGCGAGCCCGTTTGACTTTGCGTTGAACCGTGAAACTGGTTCGGAGGAGATCTCCCCCTTGAATCCATTTAGATGTCCATTCTTCGCTGGTCATCAGACCTGTTTCGAATCTACATATCTCGCTATAAGAGCTAACGTGCCCCCCATCGTCCCACCATCTGGCCTTCCAGTAGTATATTTTTCTGCTTTCTAGAGGTTTCCCGCCGCATTCTATGTTTACAGATCTGCCGGACTCGACCTTTCCGCTATCCCAAACGTCTCCAACATCATTAAATAGTTTTTCCTTCTCGCTTGCCACCAATATTTGATAAGCGGACTGTGTATGACCGCGTTCGGAATGCTTTAGCTCCCATGAGAACCTAGGTTGAAGTACATCGATTCCGACAGGATTGACGGCGTATTCACAGAGCAGATTGACTGGACTCTGTATTGTCGCTTCTGGGCAGTCTTCCATTTCGTTCGAATACAAACTCAATTCTACTTTCACCAGAATTATTTTTTATTGTAGTTGTTAGGAAGATATTTAAGATTAATGGTTCTGACTCATTTGCAGATGCTTTGAGAATAATGGTATAGTCGTTGCTCCGTTCGTAGTGATAACTTAAGGCATTTACATATTGAAGCTCGGGTTAGGCTAACTTAAAAGGTGGTCTAGTGGAAAACAGAAGTGGTTGAACATTTCAGCCGGATTACTAATGATTTTTCTAAGTCTTTCTCTTCTCTTGCCGATTTTGTTTAGTCTGTCCATAGCCTGTCAATCCAAGCCATGTTAAGCTTCAGAAGTCATGTAATCTTTAAAATTTCTACGGACTTAACAAATACTCCTTAGAAAAGGATGAACAGATAGAAACCACAAGGTGAAGCCTTCATACGGTCATGTCACACCGACTGTGTATTGAAGAGGTATGTGTTTGATTCTCAATTCACTTAAAGATCGATCGATATCTTTCCCATTTAATGGATGTTCATGAAGCGGAATAGAATAGAACATTTGTCTCGTGGTGAATTTATGAATTCCATAACATGAAATCGTCAACAAATCCGGGAATAATCATTTACAGTATGTACCTTCTTCTCGCTTCTGGCGACAGCCCTTTCCATACTA
>CAYURV010000011.1:0-15864 GCA_964447115.1 uncultured Candidatus Bathyarchaeia archaeon | reverse complement strand
CCAATGAGCTGTCATTCAAAGCTGGTACGAAAATTGGGACGTCATTTTTCCAGCAATTCCATATTATGGAATCTTTTTTATTTTCTGCTGTGCCTTCTCGATCAATCAACTCGCCAAGCCTATGTAGGAATAGTCTTGATGTGACATTGCTCAATTCCTCATCTGCCAAGTTGTCCGCAAAGAACGTTATCATGGTCTCAATTGCCCCACACTTTGATTCGTCCATGTAGGTGTCATAGATTCTGTCGATTCCTTCATTACATAGTATTCTGTCATCGGCGTCTGGTGAACCAATGTAGTGATGCTCGCCGAATGCTTCCACAAAGTCATGGTACATATTAGCTCCAGTGCTCACGATAACGTCAACCATGTTCTTTCTCACAACAGTTGATATCACGCCCTTCATACCAGCTGGAACCATGGCACCTGCAATGCCGAGAAAAATAGTCGGTCTTTCTGTATCCTCAAGCATATCTACGAATATGTTGGCACACATGGCTAGAGTACGGGATTGAAAGGAGGTTCGGTTGAAAGCGTCCAACAATTCCGAGACAGTTTGTATTTTTTCTAAATCCAGTGACTTGACTGTTTCTCTTAAGTATTCACTCTTCCTATGTACTGCTCCTGAATCAGCCGTCATACTTCAATGCTTATGATTCCGATTTTATAAATTGAACGTTTATAACAGCCATTATTTGGGAAGATTGCTATCTGTCTTCTGAATTCCGAAGGGGAATTTACTGAAACATCGGAAATGGAAAACTGTCAGGCAAAAATGATACATGCAGACATTGCATGAAACTGAAGAAATATCGCCAAGCAAGAGCCACTTTTAGACATCCGGGAAAAAGGGCTCACATAATCGGTTGCGTTCTTTATTCGAATCAGGATTGCGAAAGACTTTATAAAAAGTTTAAGTATTACCCTAGCACCAAGGTGGAAACTAGAACAAATGATATAAAAAAAATGGGAAGTTCGGCAATAATGGAATCGAAACTGAACGTCAGGATTGTGCGTAATGCCATGGTTGCCATGTTTCCCTTCACTGATTACTTCAAGGGATTTGAGAAGGTTGAGGCTGTTAGGCGGATATTTGGGGATAAGACAGAAAGTGTAATCAAAAATCTTAAGATAGAGTTTGGTGGAAGGCGTGGCTACATGGGAGTAAGCAATACAGATGGACACCTAATGATAAGCGCAGAATATCTAAACAATGGCGACATTTTAGACATATACCTCGATGTAATCCATGAGTTGACCCATGTTAAGCAATTCATGGATGGAAAGGAACTCTTTGACCGCCGCTACAACTACGTCGAGAACCCCACAGAGATTGAGGCTCACCGCAACGCTGTTGAGGAGGCGCGTAGATTAGGATTAAGCGACGAAAGGATTTGCAACTACCTCCAGACTGAGTGGATAACTGATGAAGATTTATTAGTCTTGGCCAAGGCTCTTAATGTAAAATGTGAACCAACTTAATGGTTGCATCTGACATCACCTCTAAATATTGTTTGAATGTGTTTCTCAGTTGATTAATATTTTTTAATGTCGAAAATATCCATGATGAAGAGAAGAAACGATCGTCAGCTTTAATCTGGTAGAGATACAATATTTACAAGAAAAAACTAGAGAAGTCACGGATTCTTCAGCGATGAGAATCATCCTAGAAATACTTTAAAGAATAAAATCCTAAATACTATATATAATTGGCATAATATACAGGATGATAGTCATGAAGTCCAAATTTGCATATATTGGAATAAGAGTGACGGATTTGCAGAGATCCATCAATTTCTACACAAGATTACTTGGCATGAAAGTTGTAGGTCGAGGCAAAATTGAGCAAACCAAGGGAGAAACTGTTGCCCTAGCAAGCGAGAAAGGCGGTTTCGTTCTAGAACTAAACTATTATGAAGAAAACAGCCCCCACAACACTGAATACAACGTGGGAGAAGGATTGGATCATCTCGCCTTCAAAGTTGACGACCTAGACAAAGCTCTAGAAGAAGCCAGAGTAGCAGGGTACCAAACCGTCTTGGAAATGAAAGCAGATAGCAGTCGATGGGTCTACATAGAGGACCCGGATGGAATCTGGATCGAACTATACTAAACATTAATGCCCAATTCATCTCGCGAAGGGACGATCTTTCCAAACTCAAACACAAGGTTCTCAGCTCCCTTTACTTTTATGTGATCATCTCGGTGACTCAACTAACTTATATTAGGAGGAAGTGCGACGTTTTCCTTGAGTGAAAATGTTAGATATTTGGGATCTGTTCCGATACAATTGGCACTGTCGCAGGAAGTTTCTGGAGAGCATGGCTGGGATCCCTTGGGAGACTGTTACGGAGAACTGCGGTGCCAGCTTCGACTCCATCCGAGACATATTTGTGCACAGCCTCCAGGCTGAACATTTCTGGATCAGACGTTTGGCTCGAAAGAGCACGGAAGGGATATACGAGACCCCATTCAGCAAGTTTGTCAGCATCAAGGACGTACAGGATTACGCTGATAAGGTTGAGACCGAAACGAACGACTACCTGAACACTTTAACGGACAAGAAGCTAGAGAGCATATTCGAGTTTCAAGGGAGAGACGGGAAAACACACCAGCACAGGGTTGAAGACATGCTGATGCACTTAGTCGAGGAGGAGATCCATCACCGTGGAGAACTCCTATGCATCTTCTGGCAACACGACATCCAACCACCATACACCAGCTACACTGCCTACAAGGCCGAAGCCTAACAGAATCCTTTCTGTGACCTCTAGCAAAACCCCTTCTTTTTTTCGAACCTATCGCACCTAAAAAAAGTGAAAAGTCGCTATGAACTATAAGAGACATTGATCAATAATAAAAAGAAGGCGGGATACGGCATAGATTGCAGTAGGCGTCTGCCCGAATTGCGGAGATAGAAAGGAGACCAATTTAACCAGTACTTTAATTGCTGTCTTCCACAGTTTTCGTAGTCCTTATGGTTTCCTTTTTTTTATACGAATGGTTTAAATCTCTGGTCACAGCGATGACTAAACATGGTATATTATGTAGCCTATAAGGTGTCAGGTGAACTAAAGTATAGGAGTCAGATTGTTCGTCGCTTGCGAGCCTTGGGCTGTAGACAGATACGTAGATCCTTTTGGGAAGTAGATAAGACCAAGATAGGATCTGTCATAAAAATTCTTCAAGACAACTTCGTAGTAATTCTAAAGAGGACAAGGGAAGTAAGGAAGCCATATATCACGCCTGAGGGCACATTTAGTGAGCTTGGAAGCCTCGTGGTCGTAGCCTACAAAATCCCTGAAGAAGCAAAGAAAGGCAAGATCAAAAGCCTGTTGAAAAGAGCTCCGTGCATTCGTCTTTCTCGTGGAGTTTACGCCTTTGCTCAGCGTCACAAACGTTTTGACAAGAACCGGGAGCTTGTTGATGCAAGAACCTTTTGGGGGCTCGTTCGAGAGGTTGATGCAAATGCTGTGATGGTTCCACGGGTGATCGTGGCCAACAATCAGATCGTTGAAAGTCTCTTAGAGGATGTAAGAAGGCGTGTTGAGAAGGAAGTTAACAGCATTAATGAAGGATTCAGGATACTATCCCAGAAAGTGAAGCATGAAGAGCTCAATAGGCGACATACGTTAAGGATCACCCGGAATTTGAGAAGAAGGTTTATGAATGCCAAAAAGCTAGCTGCATTCTACAAGGAATGGCTTAGAATAGATTTTTCCAGCATTCTGATAAAGCCATACCCAGCCATGAGAGAGGTCAGATACGTCCTTCAGGAAAGATACGGAAGCACATGATATTGGCTGAATAGTCACTCAATAGTCTAAAATATGGCGTGATGAAGGTATAAGTTATCTTCGCCCATCACAATATGATTGGACGGTTGATCATAAACAGATGGGACGTGATTAGGAAGAGGCAACCTGAAAAATCGATAATATATCTTGTGGGGTATGGCGTGTAGACTACTCCTGCAAACTGAGATAAAATTCTCTGGGTTTTAGTTCCTTGAACTCATCGGTTTGTTTGGAGATGTGCTTCCTTACGTCGATGCATAAATGACACTTTGAAATATATCCTTCTTCGAGTTGTCTGTAGTCGAATTCTGCTATGCCGAAATCATAGAGCTTCTTCAATCCTTTAGGGGAAACAAGTCTGGCTACTACAGGGTGATTATCAAGTTCGATTCCTTCAAGGATCGAGTCAAGGTTCCTAGCATCACCCAATGATATGCCCGCACAATAGCCAGTAATATAGTTGCAGTAATTGTCAACATGGACATGCCAGGACCTCGTCAGTTCTTCAATACAACACTCACTAAAAAACGTGGCTGCCGAGTGCTTCTTATAGAGGTGGACTAGTCTGTAGCATGTTCTGCCCATTGGAATCAATTCCACTTGTTGCAGGCTGACGGAGCCTGCTCGTGACAAGTATTCCTCGAAAGACATGCAACCTTTAGTGTTGAGTTGTTTGAATTGATTCCGAAAGAACTCTTGGTAAACCATCACATTCTCTCCAAAGACTTCCTCACTTATCTCTATGGTCCTTTCAGTCCTTTCGTAGGGAACATGCTCTATTATGAAAGGGTTCACGCTGATTAGAATGCCGTGTAAGCCCGCGTCTCTTAACCGCAACAGCTTCTCTCTTGTAATATCATCATCAATGCTCCAGAAACAGTTAGTCTCAACGAAAGTGGAAGGAATTTCTAGTTTATCCGCCATTTTTACAAGATCTAGTAGAAGGTTGAAATTCATGAAAGGCTCGCCTCCGGTGAAATGGAGTCCAAGGTTTACACCGACCCTATCAAACTTAGGAGGATAGGTACGCTTGAAGGCCTTGGCAAGATGGATCAAAACCTTTTGGGCATCATTGAGGCTTATCCAGTCTGCTTTACATTTGGGAGAGCAAGCATACATGCAGTGTCTGCACTCACTCGTACATTTGTATGACAGAAAAATTCCGCCTGAAACTGGCTCGGGGATTGGTAATCTTGCCAATTGACCCAACCTCTCATTACTCCTCAAGGTTCCTTGAGTTAGGTTTACTCATACGCTATCTTCTCATCTATGATGAGGATCAGTCTTATTATGATTAGATGACCGCAGACATGCCGGGTTTCTTAACCATCTTTATGAAAGATTGCGACTGGAATAGTATAGCAGTGGTAAGGCTAGTAGCATAGTATCCCATCCTCGCTTTGTCAATACATATTTCACTCTCAAAGGAGGTCCTTTCTCAACTGATCTTCTGACATACCTATATTCAGTTAAGGTTTTCAGCTTGTCCGACAGTGTGCGAGAATTTACTCCCAGGATTTTCTTAAGATCGCCGAACCCCATAATGTTTCTAACAAATAGTGTGTAAAGTATTAGAAGATTCCACTTCTGGGACAATAGGTTAAAGCTCTTCTCGAGGCTCTGTAGACTCCCTTTGAGCTCTTCTGGATCCATTTTCTGATATTCGAATATGTGTTGAAGGGTATCCTCTATTCCAGCAAGGGTCTTTCTCATGCGTGACTCTACGAGCAAATGGAGATCTTTACTTAACATGAATTTGGAGTTCATCCCTTACACCTAGTGTGCATGAGTATACTTCGTAATTTATAAGGTTTAAATTATAAATCTAGTGTAGAAAATACACTGAGGCTTTATGAATTGGAGAAGTTCGAGTCAATAGTAGTTGGAGCTGGGACAGCAGGATGCATGGCGGCCAAGACCCTTGCCTCAGCAGGTTTTAATGTCTGCTTGGTTGATCGGAAACAAGAGCAGTCAATCGGCGAAAAGGTTTGCGGCGACGCGATTGGGAGACATCACTTTGACAAGCTTGGCCTAATGTACCCGAAAGGGGAAGAGTTGGAGCGATCTATCTCGGGTGTAGATGTTTACTCCCCTGACCAGCAGACAGTCTTCCACGTCCAAGAGGAAAGGTTGTCTGGCTTCATGATCAACCGATATCTTTTTGGGCAGAGGCTACTGAAAGAAGCAAGGGATGCTGGCGCGGTTCTTCTGGATTCCACACGTGTCTTAGAAGCCATCCTCGAGAAGGGTTTCATAAAAGGAGTCTCAGCGAGGAATGTTAAGACAGGCTCCAAGACTGAGCTGAGGAGCGAGGTCACTATAGATGCCAGCGGCGTTTCAGCCGGTTTACGGAGCAATCTTCCACCCCAGATAGGGATTGAACAAGAGGTCAGCAAGGAGGACTATGTAGTTTGTTACCGGGAGATCCGTGAACTCGTAGAAGAGATTAGCGAACCAGATATGTGCAGGATCTACTTGAACCTAGAATCTGCACCGGGAGGCTACTATTGGGTTTTCGGAGAGGGCGGAACGAAAGTTAATGTGGGACTTGGTGTAGCCGCTGCTGGAGATTTTCCAAACCCGAAGGATCAGTTTTATAATACTGTGCTTGCGAGTCCTCTTTTCGAGTCTTCAAACGTCCTTCATAGAGGAGGTGGCATCGTCCCAACTCGTAGACCCATAGATTCGCTTGTTGGGAATGGCATTGTCGTGATAGGAGATGCCGCTTGCCAAGTAAATCCCATCCATGGCGGTGGCATAGGACCCTCTATGACAGCTGGAAAAATAGCTGGCGAAGTCATAGTAGAAACCCTCAATGCGGGCAACCCAAGTCGTGAAAGGCTGTGGCCCATTAACGTTAAGTATATGGGCGGCTATGGGGCCAAGCAAGCAGGTCTCGATGTCTTCCGGATCTTTCTGCAAGGTCTAACCAATGAAGAACTCAACTACGGAATGAAGTATAAACTGATCAATGAAGAGGATGTATTGGGAGCAAGCCTGGGTGAGGATATTAAGCTAAACATTACTGATGCAACAAGGCGGATCTTTAAGGGGTTGGGAAAACCCCAATTCCTGAGGAGGCTTTATACAATGGCTAGAATTTCAAAAAAGGTTAAGAGGCTTTACAAGGAGTATCCATACTCGCCTGAAGGACTGCCGGAGTGGAAGACAAAGGTGGATGAACTGATAAGAAGGATAAAAAACTTATAATGGTGGTCATTCTCTGGTTTTTCTGAGCATGAGCCGATATGGATGTTGCTGTGCTAGTAAGTGGTGGAAAGGATTCGGCACTTGCGCTTTATCGAGCTTTGAAGACTGGGTCCACAGTGAAATACTTAGTTACAATGATCCCTCAGAGAGAAGATAGCTGGCTTTTCCACTACCCCAACATAGGATTGACACACCTCTTTGCTGAAGCTGTCGGCATTCCACTTGTCAAAGCCGAAACCACTGGGATTAAGGAAGAAGAACTGGAGGATTTGAAAAATCTCCTCAAAACGTTAGATGTCGAGGGGATCGTTTCAGGCGCTATCTCTTCACAATACCAGAAGAAAAGAATAGATCGAATTTGCGAAGAATTAGGGTTTAGATCAATCGCTCCACTTTGGCACGAAGACCCCGTGAAGTTGATGGAGGAGCTGATCAAACTTGGTTTCCAAGTTATCATCACGGGAGTTTATGCGTACGGTTTTGACCAAAGATGGATTGGACGGATAATTGATGCCGCAGTCCTGAGAGATCTGATTGAGCTGAACAAAAAATATGAGGTCTCTATTACAGGCGAAGGCGGCGAATATGAAACGCTTGTATTGGATGCGCCATACTTCAGAAAGAAGATTAACATAACCAAAGCTACCATCGAATGGAAAGGCAACGCTGGACACCTAATCGTCCAAGAGGCGGAACTTCGGGAAAAGGTCTCCTAATAACAGATGTTGGTTAGCTACATGTTTTATCACAGAAACTCAGCCTTTTGAGAAGATGAGGATACTTCATCATCTGGCTCGTTGGGTGTTACAAAAACAAGCATAACCAACGGTTCCTTCCCGACGGAGACCATGTCGTGAGCGATTCCCTTCTCGGCGAAAAGAATGCTACCAGGGCCGGCGACTAGAGTCGGGCCATCGTTGAAAGTGACCTTAAGCTGTCCCTCATGGACATACCATATCTCGTCTGCTCTTGGATGGTAATGGTTTGAGTGGCCAAACCCTTGAGGCCAGCAATGGATGAGCATTCTGAAGCGCGCGGTGGCGAGTGCCCGTTCTCTCCAGGGCGGGCGTCCCTTGCGGGATTTTATCTCATCGAGAGTATCGATTAACTTGTTGTTCGCGTCTTTCGGAGCTAGGTATGGCATTCTACAATACACCTAGTCCCATCAAGAGCAGACATGACCTTTTAAGAGTTGTGTGGCAAAATCTATGACCGAACCTGACCTTCTCATAATAGTTTTCTAAAAAAGTCGAATGCTTGCCTCAGAGCCTTGTCTGGTCTGGGACCAGGATCAAACTCCATAACCAAGTACCCCTTATAACCTAATCCTTTCAAAGCATTAATGAACTCTCGGAAGTTGATCGTACCAGTCCCCGGCGTCAATCTTTCGCTATCAGATATGTGGACATACGCCAACTTGTCGCCCGCTTTTAGGACAGTTTCTTTTAACGGTTCCTTCTCAGAATGTATGTGGAAAACATCCGCCATTACGAGCACGTTCTCACATCTGACCTCGTCAAGAAGACGCAACGCATCACCCATAGTGTTGATCAACCTCGCGTTCTCCCTACATGCGAACTCGATCACAAAGTTGACTCCATACTCATGTGCCAGTCTGCCAACATGTCTGAGGCTTTCAACAGCTTGCTTCCAAACCGCATCGTATGGTGCTTCTAACCTCGATCCCTGGAATGCCCATCCAGCTTGAACCGTGGAGCAACCAAAGTCTCTCGCCAGTTTCATACATTCTGCCATATAGGTGAAGGCTTTTACTCTGACGACTTTGTGAGGAGATGCAAGATACAGTCTATGGGTGACATACATGTGTCTTGTTCCTATGGCGGCGATCTTAACGCCGAATCTCTTTAGTGATTCTTTGACCTCGCCTCTCTTCAGCTCAGAAGGTAATTCACGGAAGTTGAGTTCTATCCCCTCGTAACCTAGTGCTGCGGCTTTACCTACAATCTCAGAGTATCTCAGTCCAGTTCCTTCATACATCACTGTGCTGAAGCCCAATTTCATCGAAGGACGCCTCAAGCTTGACTCAACACACTGAAATTTAGGATAGTCAAACGTATCTATCTTGTGCTCTGGTAAGACGGCTTCAGAATTGAGCGAGCTGTAATTTCGAGAATACTAGGAGACGAAGCCATGGCGAAAAGATGGATAATGGCCACAACAGCCGAAGAACACACCAAAAGGAATACTTCAGGGCTGGTTCCAATCACCTATACTTCGCTAGTTCAAGTCTAGACGGGCGGAAGTTCATCCAGTTCTATGGGAAGAAAGTCCTGCCATGCCTGAGGGAACGTCAAACCTTACAGATTAAGTTAAAGCTGATATGTACATTTTTGTGCACAAAAGATTTAAATATAACATAAAAGCCCAATATCTAACCTAACAACTGGTAGGACGCAAGAAAATGGCATCAAAGAAGATACTCCTAAACGAAGAAGAAATACCCAAGCAATGGTACTGCATACTGCCTGACCTTCCCAAACCGATACCTCCATTGATAGAACCAGCGAAGAAGGCTCCTGGACCCGGAATCGTACCCTTAATATTTCCTAAGGAAATCATTGCCCAAGATATGAGTACAGAAAGATGGATAAATATCCCTGAAGAAGTGAGGGATGTTTATCGTCTTTGGAGACCCACCCCACTCTTCAGAGCTATAAATCTGGAGAAGGCTCTAAAGACCCCCGCAAAGATCTATTACAAGTATGAAGGTGGAAGTCCTCCAGGAAGCCATAAACCTAACACTGCTGTTCCACAGGCCTATTATAACATGAAAGAGGGCAAAGAGCGAATGACTACGGAAACTGGAGCTGGGCAGTGGGGTTCAGCACTAGCCTTTGGCTGTATGACCTTTGATCTTGAATGCACCGTGTACATGGTGAGGGTAAGCTATGACCAGAAGCCCTACAGAAAGGTTTTGATGAATCTTTGGGGTGCCGAGGTGTATCCCAGCCCAAGCACCAACACGGAGGCTGGCAGGAAGATTCTGGCGGAAGATCCTGATAATCCCGGAAGCCTAGGAATCGCCATCAGCGAAGCCATAGAGGACGCCCTCAATCATGATGAAGCGAACTACGGCATAGGCAGCGTGTTCAACCATGTCCTTTTGCATCAGACTGTAGTGGGTCAGGAGACGAAAGAGCAACTTGCACTGGTAGATGACTATCCAGACGTGATCTTCGGATGCATCGGCGGGGGCAGCAGCTTCTCAGGTCTATTCTGGCCTTTCTATTATGACAAAGTCTCAGGAAAAGCCCCGAAGGATGTGAGGTTTGTGGCTATTGAACCTACGGCTTGTCCCTCTATCACTAAAGGGGAGTACATGTATGACCACGGCGACACTGCGAGGATCACACCGCTCGTCAAGATGTATACCTTAGGCCATGATTTCATTCCAGCGCCAATTCATGCTGGAGGTCTCCGCTACCACGGTAAAGCACCCACCTTAGGCATCTTGAGCCAAGAGAAGCAATTGGAGACACGAGCCTATAACCAGGTAGAGGTTTTCGACGCCGCGAAGCTCTTCATCAAAACAGAAGGCACAATACCAGCTCCCGAGCCAGCCCATGCCATCAAAGGCGTTGTCGATGAAGCATTGAGATGCAAGAAGACGGGGGAAGAAAAGACCATACTCTTCCTGCTATGCGGTCACGGCCACTTCGACATGCAAGCCTACGCCGACTATATCCAAGGCAAACTGCAACCCTACGAATACCCGAAGGAAGAAGTACAGAAGTCCATGAGAAAGCTAAGGGAACTTTATCCGTGGCTAGAAACCCTGCCATACTAACCATTAATCTCCCACTTTTTTCCTAGCCAATATAAGACTGTAGACGTCTAACCGAACATATTTCTTACACAATACTCTGCCTTCTTCCTTTACATGTCCCTTTCTGTCATTACAGGCAACGACTCGCCAAGCCGCGAACATTGAAAAACATATAAAAGCTATGTTCAATATTCTTCTTGAGAAAGGAGAAAAAAGGTTATGACGAAAAAATCGGTACAATCAGTTTCCGATTGGGAAAATCCAAAGATAGTTGAGAGAAACAAGGAGCCACCGCACGTCACTTTAGTCCCTTACGCCGATGAGCAGACTGCGCTTTCAGCCGATCGTACTAAGTCACAATGGTTCTTGTGTCTTAATGGCGACTGGAGGTTCAGCCTGGCACCCAACCCAGAACTTGCATCAAAAGAATTCTACAGGATAGATTTTGATGATTCACGCTGGGACACCATGCCAGTGCCCAGCAACTGGCAGATGCTCGGTTACGACAAGCCCATTTACACGAATGTTGTATACCCGTTTCCTGCTGATCCCCCACGCGTTCCCCATGATGATAACCCAACTGGTCTATACAGGAAAAGCTTTGTCGTGCCGGACACATGGATGAAAAAGCAAGTTTTCCTCGTGTTTGAAGGAGTCGATTCAGCCTTCTACGTGTGGGTCAACGGGGAGATGGTTGGTTATAGTGAAGACAGCCGTTTGCCCGCAGAGTTTAACATCACTCAATACCTTCACTCTGGAGAAAACGTACTTGCAGTTGAAGTGTTCCGCTGGAGTGACGGGAGCTATCTAGAAGATCAAGACATGTTCCGTCTGAGCGGCATCTTCCGTGATGTCTACCTTTTCTGCACGCCAAACATTCACGTTGAAGACTTCTTTGTCAAGACTGACTTTGACAGCGAATTAAAGAACGCGAACCTCAGAGTCCAAATAGATATCAGGAACTATTCAAGTGAATCAGTGAAGAACTGCAGCCTATATGTAGGTCTGTTTGATGCCAATGGCAACCCCGTCTTTGACAAGGCGCTGACGCGGAATCTTGGGAGCGTAAAGGCATATGACAAGGTTACGGTTGAGGTGGAGCATAATGTTGAAAATCCTCAAAAGTGGTCCGCGGAACATCCTCATTTGTACACCGTTCTCATTGCGTTGAAAGATGACAAGGGCGCCATAGCAGAAGTCGAAAGCTGCAAGGTTGGATTCCGTAAAGTAGAGGCAAAGGATGGGAAGATTCTGATAAACGGTGTTCCTGTTCTTTTCAAAGGAGTTAACCGGCACGAGCACGATGATATAAGAGGCCACTATGTCCCAATAGACACAATGATAGCCGATATCAAGCTTATGAAGCAGTTCAACTTCAACGCAGTCCGCACATCGCATTACCCCAACGATCCAGTTTGGTATGACCTCTGCGATAAGTACGGCTTATACGTGATTGACGAGGCGAACATAGAGGATCATGGGCTAGCCTGGGGCGCCTTCATGGAACGCGTTCGGAAAACACCCTTTCATAAGGATCCGGCGAACGACCCAGACTGGCTTACTGCCTTCATGGAACGTTGCGTGAGAATGGTGGAGCGTGACAAGAACCATCCATGCGTAATAATATGGTCATTGGGAAATGAAGCCGGATACGGGCCTAACCACGACGCTGCAGCAGGTTGGATACATGGCTATGATCCCACGCGCTTGGTTCATTACGAAGGGACGATACATGTACCTGGCAAGGTTTCGCCTGTCGTTGACATAATAAGCATCATGTATCCCACTCTCGAGCGACTTGTCCAATTGGCTGAAGACCCAAACGAGAATCGACCCATTATTATGTGTGAATACGCCCATTCAATGGGCAACAGCACTGGCAACCTGAAGGAATACTGGGAAACAATCCACAAATACAAACGTCTGCGCGGAGGATTCATCTGGGATTGGGTAGATCAAGGCATTCTGAAAAAGACGGAGGAAGGCATAGAATACTGGGGGTACGGCGGAGATTTCGGCGATGTTCCAAATGACAGAAACTTCTGCATCAACGGTCTCATCTGGCCGAATCGCAAAGTACATCCCGGCATCTGGGAATGCAAGAAAATCATTCAGCCAGTAGAGGTGGAACCTGTAGATCTGAACGTTGGCAAGGTCAAGGTGCTTAACAGATACGATTTCTCAGACTTGAGCGGATTGGATATCCTATGGGAGCTGGCTGTTGATGGAGAGGTAGTTGAAAATGGACAGCTACCGAAGTTGAGTACTCCCGCGGGTGGCAGCGAAACTGTGACCATTCCTTTCACGAGGCCTAAGCTGGAACCGGGCGCAGAATGCTGGCTTACCATACGATTTAGGTTGTACAACAGCACACTTTGGGCAGAGAAGGGGCACGAAGTTGCATGGTCGCAATTCAGTATGCCATTTGATACACCCGCAGGTCCGTTGCTCAGAACTGAGGACATGCCCAACTTAAGGCTGAAGGAATCAGGAAAAGAGGCAATAATGACAGGCACAGACTTCAGCTTAATCTTGGACAAAGAAAAGGGGCAGATAGTCTCTCTAAAACATAAAGGCTACGAGCTGATGAAAAATGGGCCCATACTTAATGTGTGGCGGGCTCCAACTGACAACGATGTTCCCAGAATGGCTCCTAAATGGCGTAGCTTCGGATTAGACCGGATCGAGCATCAGGTGAAGACGATAGAAGTGAAGAAGGTTTCACCTCAAGCTATCCGCATAACGGTGGCAGCGGATGCACGCGCGCCTAATTTTGCTGACGGCTTCAATTACAAGCTTAACTACACTATCTATGGAAGCAGCGACATAGTGATTGAAGCAGACGTTGCCCCAAGCGAAAAGCTTCCACCTCTACCAAGAATTGGGTTAAAATTCACAATTCCCGAGGGTTATGAAACCTTCACCTGGTATGGCCGGGGTCCCCACGAGAACTACTGGGATCGTAAAGAAGGAGCACAGGTAGGCCTATATAGCGGCACCGTAGATGACCAATATGTTCCTTATATCAAACCTCAGGAGAATGGCAACAAGACAGACGTACGCTGGGCGTCGCTCGCCAACGAGGAAGGAGTCGGATTGCTAGTCGTCGGTATGCCACTCCTGGAAGTCAGCGCGCACCACTTTACTACTGATGATCTTGCCAAAGCAAACCACACATCTGAGGTCAAGAGAAGAGAAGATATTACTCTAAACCTTGACTACAAGCAGTCAGGGCTAGGTGGAGGTAGCTGCGGACCCGACACTTTACTTAAGTACCAAATCAAACCTGAGCCCGTACATTTCAGCGTTAGGCTAAGACCTTTATCGAAAGAGTCATCTGCCATGAAACTCAGTAAACAGATGATAGAAAAAACAGGTTAGATGACTTTGTAGATTAGGACAGGAACTTATTTTCTTCCTTATGCAGTGCACTGGTGCGGCATCCGAGACTAATACTCAAAAGGGTTCAAGCCCATGAGTTTTCCTCACACCATTTTGTTCCGATAATCTCCACTTATGATGTCTGCATGAATAATACATGCCCGGCGGAGGCTACACCCTCGGCTCAGGAAACGCCATCACAAACTAAGTTAAGCGAGAGAACTTTCAAGTCATGCTGGAGATAGGCAGAAAATTCAGCAAATACCCGGCAAATCCGGGGTAGCCATAAATAGGTGCAGCCACAACCTTGAAAACAACTTTCAGGACCGGTTTTAAATGAAAGGAGATTTGATGACACCGAAGGAAAGATGGACCGCCACGCTTGAAAGGCGGAAACCAGACCGCGTCCCCATGGATTACTGGGCAACACCCGAGGTTACGGAGCGCCTAATGAAACACTTAGGATGCAAAAATCTCAAAGAAATGTATGAAAGGCTGCACATTGACGGCGTTGTAACAGTTTCCCCAAACTATATTGGGTCACGCCTACCAGAAGGCTCTGACATTTACGGATGCCGCTACCGAACCATAGAACACAAGACTGGCACCTACGACGAATGCATCTTCAACCCACTGGCTGAGTACAAGACGCTCAGCGAGGTCAAGAAGTACTCTCAATGGCCGACGACCGACATGTACGACTACTCGGTGATTCCCGACCAGATTAAAGGCTGGGAGGATTACCCGATTAGAGGCGGCGGTTCAGAACCCTTTTTAACCTACAAGAACCTACGCGGCATGAGACAAGCCTACCTCGACCTGTACATGCACCCGGACATCGTGCACTACTGCCTTGATCAGCTTTTTGATTTCTGCTACGAAAATACTAAGCTAATCTACGAACAGATTCCCGGCGAGGTCTTACTCAGCTACGTAGCAGAAGACTTCGGTTGCCAAACCGGACTCCTAATCTCGCCGAAGCACCTGCACGAGTTCTTCATTCCGAGGATGAAACGCATGATAGGCCTAGCACATAACAACGGGGTTTACGCGTTCCACCACAGTGACGGCTCAATACGGAAAATCATTCCCGACTTGGTAGAAGCCGGGATCGACATTCTCAACCCAATTCAGTGGCGATGCAAGGATATGGACCGCGGATCCCTAAAGCGCGAGTTCGACGACAAACTAGTCTTCCATGGCGCCATGGACAACCAGTACACCCTGGCCTTCGGAACGGAAAAGGAGGTCCGTAAAGAGGTCCATGACAACCTCAGAATCCTCGGAAAAGGCGGAGGTTACATTCTCGCGCCGTGCCACAACATCCAACCTGTGACGCCCACAGGAAACATACTCGCGATGTACGATGAAGGCTACAAGAAAGGACGGGTTACTTCAGAAAACCGCCTTCTATGATCTCATCTTCTATGTCCGTCTTGTCTTTACCATCGACGCATAAAACATCGTATCTACAGAGCTAATCTGGCTCCTTGTAAGCGGGGCAGCCGGGATACTTTGTGCGGCTGCCGGGATTTGGACCCGGTTCTTGTCTCTGTTTTTCTTGGATGTTGGACCTCTTTGAATTTTGATAACGTATATAAACATTGGTACACAGTTGTTATTGAGCAGAATCCTGGTTGGCGGATCATATGGGGCACGTATGGGTAAAGGCTAAAGTCACAAATCCCC
>CAYURV010000010.1:10944-16574 GCA_964447115.1 uncultured Candidatus Bathyarchaeia archaeon | reverse complement strand
CCGATTGTATCCTTGAAAAATTAACTTGGTTGACATCAACAGAGGGGGACGAGACGGCATTTCGGTAAGATGAAGATTTCACCTCTGAAGCATTGTAGGGTGCTAGAGAAAAAGCCAACACGATAAGGCATATCAAGATCCCCGATGTCTTAGTTTTATTACTAATCTCTAGTTTCACGGACTCACCATGGCCATATCCAAGCTGATTTATACATTAATGCGAGGATTACGTTGAACATGAGCATCAGGCCTTCACCGGAGAGTTCCCCAGCAATAATGTAACCCACGATCTTACCCCAATTTTCTCTGCCTCCAAGGAGTCTAGGGGCTACGTATTTGCTTACGACAGAACCCACAAAAAGTGGAAGTACAGAGAAAGGTGGCAGATAAAGCCCCATAGCTACGCCAACGAAAGAGAAAAATAAACCCAGCTTTGTGGATATCAGGTCGCCTACTGCGAGAACCACAAAGAGAATTAGTGCGGGAATTCCAATGGTTTGCGGCGTGACATTAAGTTGTCGAGAAACTATCATGGCGTCGATATAAGCAGTGCTTAAGGCTCCGTAAACAGTGAATGGGTAGGCTGAGGAAGGTATAGGAGCTATTCTCCAGAAGAAATCGATAGAGATGAGCCCGCACAGTTGAGCTAGGAGAGAACCTATTATCCATACAATCAGTAAATCTCTTGGTTTTACTTTAATAATCGAAGCTGCTCTCACCTGCTGGGAGAAATAAGGAGGAGCATACGCGTCTAAAAGCGCTGGTTGAAATATGAATCCGGAATATCCCTCGTATGGTGAAAGATAAACTAGGGTATGCCATGTCCAGCCTGGAAATCCACTAGGTATGTAGCCTGTTTCTCCTTGAAAGGCAGTTAAGGTTATGGATGTGAACAACCCGAAGACAAAAACATATGCTATAGGAATGAGCAGATTGACATCCGGTACCATAATATGGAAGTATACTACTGACATAGAAGATGCTCCTAACCATAAGAGTATAGCTGTCCGCATTGGAGGAAGTCCCTTCATAGTTACTAATTCTGAAGTACCTTTAGAACTTGGGACAAAAAGCTCTTTGAACGCTCTCGCAATAGGTTTTCTAGCTTTGAATAATATTAGAAAGGCTGCGACAGCAATCATGAAACCTACTTGAGGAGCAAACCAAAGCCGAATATATGACCGATTTTGAACGGCGATTAGACCCATACCTTTTGAGTATTCCTCTGCCCATTCTGGAGCTAGGTTAGGGAAGGTGGTTACGAATAATGAGTTAAGGATAACCCAGATGATGATTGAGGTAAAAAACATGTAAAAGGCATGGTTGAAAGGCACAATTAAGCCCCCAAAATATGATGACAAAATGGTTACAATTCCGAACAATGATCCGGGTAGAACTTCCTCGAAAAGATAGGTTAGATCGTAGTATGGGATCGGTATTATGGCTCCTCCTACAGAAAGGGGGAGATAAGCTACTGCTCCAAAACCAATCCCAATCCCGAAAGATGTGAGGAAGTACTTTACATACGCTCTTGGTCTTTCAGCCATGAACGTGGCCAGAGAAGTGTCAACTAGTGCGTAAGGAAATGGATAATTAAGTCGCTCCACATATGTGTAAGCAGCGACCAATGATAAAGAGAGACTTAATACTAAAACGATAACACTCCATGCTAACCAAACTAATAATGGAGTCAGAAATGGGAGTTGAAAGAGCGTGCGAATATCATGAGCTGGTGAACCGGGAGGCGGCACGAGCCATGAGGGGATGTATTGTGCCATGGGTTTCCCGCCAATTGAGTAGGATTCCATGAAGGGGGAATTGACAAAGTAAGACCTGTAGATAATGTTGTAGTAAATTGGCATAGCTGATCCTCCCCATGCTGCAGCATAATATAAAATTAGTACTTCTTGCCTAGAAAGGCTTTTCCCGGCAAGTTTGCTCAATACAGAGAATATAATGGTTATGAAGAAGATGGACACTGCGCCCCAAATTTGACCTGTTATAAAGTAGGAATATATGTTTACTGGAATGAAAAGAAAAACCGCTGCAATCATGGCGAGGAAAGTTCGCCAAGTCAATCCGCTCTCAAGCTCGGTTTCTTCTTTCAGGAACATACTTTACAGCAAACCTTTCTATAACTTGGTACAAAAAAAGGGGAGATGTGCGTATGGAGTCACTTCCATAGCGCAGCTAGGTTTGGTAGCGAAGCTGTGAACATTACACTTAGTCCTACTAGTATGTATAGGGCTCCAAGGCCGAGTGCAATACCCGCTATTATCGGTACCATGTACTCCATTGTTCTCTTTGGACCCAAAGTTCTGTCCAACACAACCCTCATTCCTATTCCGATTATCATATTGGGCCATCCGATCCACCCGCCGCTACCCCCAAGGCCTATTAGCACTCCTAATGGATGTATGAAGAACCATGGGAACAATGTTCGTAGCCATCCAATGATGATCATGAGAACAGCGCCTATAATTGTGGCGGTCCAGTACTCTCCCATCGAAAGATAGCCTATGCTCCATGTAAGGCCTCTGTTACCTGTGTCAAGTGCCCCGCTTACTACACCCCACCAGTTTACGTCCATCCCTGTTTCGCCAGTATTCGTGATCCCTACGTGACAGTTTATATACGTGTTCATCACCAAGGAAAAGGGTATCAGAGCGACCAGAACGATCAAGACGTACGTGAAGATCTTCCTCACGTCTGCTCTCACTCCCTTAGCGAATCCGTAGGTGATTGTCGCAATACTCTGGCTGAAAAGGCCGTTACTCTCATATGGGCCTACACATGTTCCCATGCTGCTCGAAGCGAATCCGTAGATAGCTAGTGCCGGGTTAGTCTGAGGAGGTGTGGCAGACCATACTCCGAGACTTGATCCAATCGGGAAACCTAACCGCCAAGAGGAGTAGCCATGGCAATCTGCAGCATACCAGAATGCTAAAGCGTAATAGTATGCTCCGCCTATGTTTATAATTGTATAGAAGAGGAACCAAATCACCATCATTAGTAGATTCCCGCCAGCCGCCGTCCATATTCCTATCATCAATATTGCTCCCACTGCCATGAGAATCATCCCTAATCTCATAGATATTCCTTCGACTTGATAGTCCTTTGTGAAGGCCCCAAACGCTTTACGCCACCTATCTCTAGTCGCCCAAAGTATCACCAAAGTCAAACCGAGGTATGTCCCTATACGAAACTCATCGTGTGGGAAAGGCCAAGCAGAGCCGGGGGAGACTCCCGGAGGAACTATACCTGCTCTAGTCACAGCGGGTCTATAAACGAAACCTATGAGCAATCCGACGATAGCTATTGTCACAGACAGATCCAAAGGAAAGATGGCATAGAGCAGACAATTGTAGATAACTAGAGAACAGTTTACCTGAGCGTTAGGTAGAACACCCTCAATAAGAGAGTAAAGTTCTATTGGATAAGTCCCGTAGCCGCCTCCAATTACGCCTCCTAGAGGTATAGCTGGGAAGAGCTGCGTAGCAATATATGGAGCATTAAGAATAAGACCTACCCCAAAAGCTATCCAGAAAACCTTGTTCCTAGCAATCTTTGTGTTTAATAGTCTAAGCCAATCTCCTTTTTCCTCACTTTCTTCGGAGGGAAATGTCTCGTTTACAGTGTATACTGCAGGTATACCCATGGCAAACTGGCATCTCTCTACTTCCCACCATTGAGGGCCGAAGATGAGGAAAATCATGGGCCAGCTGACCAATGCTATGGAGATCATGATGAGAGACCATGCGACTATGGGACCCATAAAGACACCCCAGTTGGGATCACCTCCGCCGGTGAAATAGGTTAGTGTTGCAGCCTCATCTTGAGGAATGAGCCACGAAGGCACTAAGCCAGGAAGATAATCCCTTGCTCCAGTTGGAAACTGCCATCCGATCATAGCAGAGCTGAAGGACCCGGCTATGTTGTTATAGAAGTTAACTTCGCTGGAACCTGAGAAGAAATACCACTTGGCTGTGAAAAGCATTAGAACGAACATTATTGATATTACGAATTCTTTGCCAATTTTTATCCCTTTCTTCCCTAGATAGCCAACTAATAGCAGTATGTATATGTATGGAATGAAGGTACCTGTTACAACCCAGTATTTAGTGATAGAGAGAGACCTTGTGACAAAGCCCCAAACAAAGCAAACCCAAGCGATCAGTATCAAAGCAACAATCTCAGCGATTGAAATCTTTGATATTTTTATTTCCGTCATTTTTTTTACCCTATCGTAGTAATTAAACCGATTTATCATTTAAGACTTACGGTGTTAGCAAAAAACAGAAAACAAATGAGAAAGACACAGTTTTTGAATCATGACCACGGTTTTTTCAAAGCACGCCACAGATACTATCATAATGCGGAAGATCGCCGAGACCGTCTAAACAAGATTATATTCTGATGATATCAGCAGTGCATTCATCCCTTCTTAAAAGCAGAGAACTTCAGTAATTCTGCTCGTAGAATGGGTGTTATCTTTTGGATTATATCCATGTTCCAGAGTCTAATGCGTCGGCTTCCCTTCCCATACATCGAGAGTTCTCTATGGCAGATACAAGTCAGGAGGAAATTTATTTGTTGTACTCTATGAGTTGCTCAGATATACATGTTGGATGGAACAAGTATATTCGGGAAGTGAGGTTTAAGGTAATTCCTGATGTCTTGGCATAAGTGGCACTTTTCAATGTATCTCGTCTTCATTGAGTATCCTTCCGCCTCTGGCAGCTTTGTTAATCCAACGGGTCCTTCCTTCATAAGGACACTGATTATTGGGTGATCCCAAGGACTGTAATTGTCAACGATGTTCATAATTGGTGTATTATTAGCGTTACCGATGGCGATGCCGCAACCGAAAGAAACCCAACCATAAGGATCAACATCGAGAACGTTTGTGTTCTTGTGGCTTATGTTCAGATACCACGGAAGCTCTATGCACTTCTGGTCTAACTCCCTGAAACCAGGCAAGAAATCTTTGTAAAAATCAGGGGACGTACAAGTTTTGCCAGCAAATCTCTCTGCGAGTTTTTCGGCTGCCCGTCCAGTGTAGAATGTTCTGTAGAGAGCGTAGTTACCTAGATTTCCCTCTTCATCTAGTTCTCTCATAAGACTCTTTGTCAACTTGTCGTATTCGTTTTCGGCATCAACGTTGTCCATCAGAGCTATATCGTGATAATAGGTGATTCCGAGTTTTTTCGCGGCGATTATGGCATTTCTAACTCTATTAAAAGGAATGAACCTTGCATGGAAACCGTCAAAACTGAACAAGAACTGTATATTCAGCTGCTTCATTCTACTCAGAAACTTCACAGCTCTATCTGATGTAGTTGCCCAACTGCAGTTTGTCTCTACATGAATGGAAACCCCAATTGAGTGTGCAAACTCGGCGATGTCGTACATTTCCCTGAGGTACAGTGTTGGTTCGCCGCCATATAGAACAAGTCTTTCTAGATCGAAAGAGTCTTTGAGTGCTTTGACCCAACATTTTGCTTTTTCAGGTGGGATAACGCCATCTAAATTTGGTCCGCTTCGAAATCTGCAATGTTCACACATGGAATTACACTTATAGGTCACAATCATCTTCAAAGCATACATATTTGATACCGACCGTATCCAAT
>CAYURV010000010.1:0-10844 GCA_964447115.1 uncultured Candidatus Bathyarchaeia archaeon | reverse complement strand
TATAAACGGAGGAAACGATTAGATGACAATTGTAGGTGTAAGTGGTAGTCCTATTCTTAATAGCAATACGGATAGAATAATCCAATCTCTTCTTGAACAGAGTGGTAAGGATCAAATTTTCCTAAACCTTAGCACTCTGAGATATGAACCCTGTAAAGCATGTGCTCACCTATGCGCCAGAACAAACATGTGCCCTTTGGATGACGATTTGAAACGATATCTTGAACCAATATTAAAGTCAGAAGCCTTAATCCTCGGAACACCTGTTCATGCGGGTAATATTACTGGCTGGATGTTCAGCTTCATTACAAGGTTATGGTGTTTCCACCATGTCAAGAATCTTTTGAGAGATAAACCTGTCCTTCTTGTCGTAACTGGCTTATTCAAGGAAAGCGAACGAGTAGTTGTTCAGAAGTTCAAAGAACGTATTCTAATAGATCACCCCGTAAAAATTATTGGTTATATATATCATACTACAGAGATTCCGCCATGTTTCAAGTGTGGTATGGGCAACATATGCAAAGTTGGTGGTCTATGGGCGATGGTAGGCTTTGATGAGAAAAGACTCAGAGAATTCACAATAACCTCAGACAAGTTCAAACGTTGGGAAGACAACGTTGAGACAGTAGTTAAAGTTCAGAAATACGCCAAAATATTATCGGAAATTTAGTAATTTTTATTTTTATAAGTCAACCATAGAAATCTGAGCTAAATATCAATTGAGGGTTCGTACTGCAGAAGAAGGACGTATTCATTTTTCTTTGTGTCACAATTTCACTGGCTGACCTTCACGACCATATGCATCTTCATGTCGAATTTGGTCTTCCTCTTTCCATTCGCCAAAACATACCACAATCATACGTATGGGATGATTTGTATTATTGATAAGCCGATGTTTGACGCTAGTCTTCATGAGAATCTCATCCCCTATCTTCGGATGTATTATCCTTTCTCCCAATACTACTTCCGCCCCGTCATCCAACATTACCCATAGTTCATCCCGTATGTTATGAGAGTGTAAACTAGTTATTCCACCCGGGTTTACGGTTGTCCAATCTACTGAGCATTTCCTGTTCCGAACGAGAAGAATAACAACACCCCATGGTCTCACTGAACGTTTTGATGGTAAGTCTACATTGTATTTATGTTCTTTATTTACATCTCGTGATTCTGATTTCATGATTACCTATTCCCCTATGACTCCAAGTATGTATAAAGATGCATAGGGTTTTAAAAATCCTTCATCATGAAAATTTGAAAAGAATTTATGTTAGCTGATGAATATAAAACAACAGGGTGTTGGAAACCTGAAAGTCGAACTCTTGTACCTAAGATGTCGAATAGGGTTGTACCGTCAGAAATTAGAACCCTCATTATGTAGAACTCATTTTCTACGTCCTTGGAATTTTTCTCATCCATGTCTTGATATCATTTTATAAAACCTTTTTCTACCATCTAATATTATGCATGCATAAAAGAAGCAGAAGGGAAAATTTGATGCCGAAGAAGTCTTGTGGAAGAAGAGTTGAAGGGAAGGTTGCAATAATTGTTGGTGCCTCTCGCGGGATCGGAGAAGGAATTGCCAGAGACTTCGCCAAGGAAGGCGCTCGAGTAGTCATTGTTTGCAGTAAAACCATCAGGCAAGCACAGATAATAGCTGAAGAGATTAATCAAAAATATGGAGAGGGAAAAGCAATCGTGATACAAGCAGATTCAACTAATGAAGAGGCAGTGAAGATGATGGTTGAGAAAACTCTTGAGGTCTTCGGCAGTATTGATATCTTGGTTTATAGTGCAGGCGTCAACAAACCAGGAAGCATCAAGACCTATTCTTTAGAGGATTTGGAATTTATTACAAGAGTTAACTATATTGGGTATTTCCTTTGTGTTAAACACACAGCCCGTGTAATGGCTGAGCAACACAAACGTGACCCTTCACGTCTCATGGATATTATACAAATAAATTCAAAATCCGGTCTCCAGGGTAGCAATAAGAACGCTGCTTACGCCGGGAGCAAGTTTGGCGGAATAGGTTTGACGCAGAGCTTGGCTCTTGAACTTTTGGAGGATGGAATCAAAGTCAACGCCATATGCCCAGGCAACTATTTTGATTCTGCGCTTTGGTCCGACCCAAAGAAGGGTATGTTTGTCCAGTATTTAAAGTCGGGTAAAGTTCCAGGAGCCAAAAACGTAGAAGATGTAAGAAGATATTATGAGTCCAGGATTCCGATGGGCAGAGGATGCACCATAGATGAGATTATGCACGCTATCTACTACGTGATAGAACAAACAGGAGAAACTGGACAAGCTATTCTCGTTTCAGGCGGTCAAGTGATGCAGTGAAGAGACTTACTGAATAAACTCGACGATGCATGTCAACACGGTTGCTGGCCTTTTGCCTCCATTACTAGAACCCAGTCTTGGATCATTTTAGGTTTAGGCGGTTGCCACTCGCCTTCTTCATTAGGGATCACCGTTCCCAGATCATACTCTCTCCCTTTTCTGGGATCAAAGTAAGATGCGCGGTAAGCAACCCCTTGTTCAATCCCCTTCACCTTCAGAAAGTGAACAGGTGAGGGAATATAGATGATACGCATTTGCTTTGGGATTCCAGATGCATATGGCTTAAAATAGTCTCCTTTGCTCCAATGCGGCTCAACCAATTCTGGACATGGGTTAAATCGCCACCATGTATACCGCTGTAGGAGGTTCTTCCCGAGGCTTACTTGTCTAGAACCCGGCAACTGGTAAGCTTCACTCCACGGGGTATCACCCCACGACTGACCGTGTGGCGAAGGACCGAAGGGCTTTGTTCTGGTGTTGACCTGCCATATTCCGTTTGCGCCATAAGTGTAACCAGTAGCTCCGCTTAGAATGCTTGCCCAAAACATCAATCGTTGAACGTTTTCCCAGCTTGCGCCCATGATTCCTTCGTAGCACACTTCGCCGACGAGCACAGGCATCTTCGGCGATCTGCCTAAGGAATCCACAACATTATTCACAGTGTTAGGGAAGCTATGAAAATCGCTATGGCCGGTTTGAAGCATGTCTATGTCGATAACAGACGGGTCATCAACCATGTTACGTGCGCAATCGGTTGGATGGATTGTGATCGGATGGTGGTATGGGTCCTGTGAGCGCAAGTAACGAGCTACACTAGTCCAGCTGGACCGAGCCTTAGCTACGTACTCTTCCCGTTTCTTCTTGTCATCCCAGCAAGGGGAAAGATAATAGGGCATCACTGCTTCTCCTGCAACGCACCAGACAACAGGGTAGGCTCCGTAGCGGGCTACTAGGTTGCGCCAATGCTTTTTCATTGTTTCCTCTCCAGCGAATTCTATGAAGTATCCCCAAGAACCGACGATGCAAGGAACCAGACCGCTTCGCACAAGCCAGCCGATCCTCTGATCTGCTAGATCGAAATAAGCAGGGTCTATGCTGACATAATTCTCCTTCCAAGGGAAGCCAGCCTCATTGGCGCCTCTCGGATCAAAAGGAGGCATGTCGGGATAGAGCCCAGCCACTATCTGAACCACGCTGAAACCCTTTCTAACTCTGTCTTCTGTCAATAATTTGAAATCTTTAGGCCATCTGAGACGTTTGGTGAGCCCCATCCACCATGTATCACCAAGCCAGAAGAATGGCTTCCCATCAACATGCTCTAAATGTCTTTTGTCTCGGCTAATGCGAAGTGGTCCATGCTTAAGTAGATGGTTCTTTCCCGTGTAAGAAGCAATCTCTACACTTCCCTTCCGACCGTGGAGACTGGGATTGGATTCGTCGGAACAAACAGTGCGGAAATGATGTTCTCCAATTTTATGTGAGGAATAACGAAGACGCCAAGTGTTGCCGCCAGCCCAAAATGCTGGGACATTCCTTCTTTCGCCATCTGGGTCTGTGAAGATTGCAGAGACCATCACTTTGTTGAAAGGATCGTCATATTCTCGTTCCGATGCAAAGGTCCATTCTACGAGACAATTTTGCTCTGAAGGCTTGGGTTGATTTGATTCCATAATCTGTGTTTCCTCCTAGTCATTACTGTATGAGGAAGTTCTTTATGTATAAAGAATTGTTGGTCTTTCAAGAAGCATAGGGGAGAAAGGAGGAGGATCACGGGGTCCTGAGAAGGACGTTTATCTATTATGTCCAGTTGCTGACTCTTGTTCTAAAAGTTGGCGACGTCTCGGTTGATCCATTGACGTGATTCTTTGGTTCGCCATGAGAGGCAGGTTTGCCAGTTAGCTCTTGTTCTCGCAGAACTCTCTCATCTCTTCTTGTATGTGATGAATTTCAGCAATTCCTCTCTAAGAATGGGGGACATTCTTTTTAGATTGTATCTATGTTCTGGGGTCCAACGTGTCGGCTTCTCTTCCATGATATCGATAGGTTTAAGATGAACCTTGAGATCTACGTTTGGCTTTGCTAGTATCGAAACTTGATATTTGGTGACATGTCCACTAGCGCATTGTATTACAAACTTCCAGATTCTTTCGTCGCCAGATTCCTTGGAAGTGAATTTTGACATGCTTATTTCACTGTACATCACCTTCGAGTAGCCTTTGACGAGATCTTCCATGAAATCATCAAAGACCATCATTTCCTCCAGCTGCAGTTTTATAGGCACCACCAAACTCACTTCTCCACGCTTCATTTCTATTATGTCCTCCATCCTTTTTCTGAGTCTGCCGCTGGGAACCGCTGACTTGACAGCCAAGCCGGGGGGTAATAGATATCCAATTAACGAGGCCAATGTTGCTACTGAGAATGATATGGCGAAAGGCCCTCCGCCTATCATGTTCTCTTGAACCATAGATGGCAGCCCTAATCCCGTTACCTGGGCAAATGCATAGCCGAGCACATAACCGAATATGCCTCCGATTATGCCGAGGACTAATCCTTCTGAAAGAATGATGAATCTAATTCTCGTCGGGCTTACCCCCATAGTGAATATCGTGTGGATTTCTGACTTTCTTTCCGAGATTGTGCCCAAAGCATTTATGACGAGGAGCAGGGCTGTAATGGCTATTGGAACGATGTGGATCCGCCAGTCACCCCAAAGAGTAACTGTCGGTTCTCCGGAGTAAAGTGCTATGATGGAACCATTTGAGATAACGTGTACTAGGTAGCTAGACATAAAACTTGCAGCATCTGTCTCCCAGAAGTCAAACCCTATAGGCAGGATTTCATCAGCAATGAGGGTTGTGTTCTGTATGTACTGTTTTTTTGCAACTATTGAGATCTTGTAGATCTTCAATTCATCGAGAGAGAAATCATCTATTGAGCCGAGAATAAATGATCCACCCATTATTTCCTTGGTCACTGGATCAACAATCTGGAACAGGAATGGACTACCGTCCAGATCCTTTAAGTATTCGATCACGCTGTTCTCGTCGAATACTCCATTGACCGTGAACCTTCTATTGTCGAGGAGCACTTCTGATCCAGCTGTGAGGTTGTACCTAGATGCAATATTTGAGCCTATCAAAACCATGTTTCTATCTCCCGGCTCAAAGAACGATTCACCCAGCAATTCAGCTGCGTTAAGGTATACCCTCATGAAGTCGGGATCAGCCACTACCAAGTTGAATATGCTGAAATCACCTGTAGTCGAACCTTCCAATGTATGGAGACGGACAGTTTTATAGGCATAGATGTTCATTGAGTCGACCCAATCCTTCGAAAACCATGATATCTCATGCACCTGAAAAGGCTCATAATTTACTGTCCGTATAATCTCTTTACTCATAATTGATGGTTTTGTCGTCGTTATTATTTGCTTGTAAACTACTAGCCCGCTATTCACCTTTGGAGAAAGATTGGAAACTGGAACATATTGAGTCGGCTCTACTGAAATGAAGGTTAGTAGACACATGGCTGATGCTGATACAACTATAATTGTCGACAAGGCAAGTGCGGTCTTAAGTTTCCTCCTCCTCAGATTCTTCATACTTAATCCGAAAACCTGCGAAGCAAGATTCCTTAAGTTGGTAAACATAGATACAACTATGATGGCAATCACGATCACAATCTGGACGAACTGAAGGAGAAAGGAGAGAAAAAATGGCGTGGTCACCTTCTGGATAAGGAAATCAAAATTAAGAATGAGGAGTTTGAATCCTGGCTGTGTGGAGATGAAAAGAGCAAATGCTAGGGGAAGCACTACTGCGAAGAGGATGTTCGCTACCAATTTTTTCTCGGTTAACATACGGGAAAGAGCAAAAGAGAAGAATATGAGCACAATAACAAGCGTTGGTGTCCAGCCGAAAATACTAGAATAGCTATTCATGGTTTCCAAGTAGGCGTCTCGATATAGGTTCCTAGCATTGACGAGATTTTTCATGGCACTATCTGTGTCTTGCTCTTCGAAATTCTGGGCAGCGAGTTCGAATAAGTCAGAAACTTGTCCTAGCTTTTTGTAAAGGTTAGTGAGTTTGAACCCGTAGGGTTCGAGTGCGTCAAGCATTATTTTCAAGCTGTTCGCTTGAGCTTGTGAAATAGACCTTATGAATGGGGGTGTAAGGTCGATGAACTCTCTCTCGCCAGGATCTAGTGAGATATGCGTCGTCAAGGGAAGTTCGAGATATGACAAAGACAGATTGGCAACTAACGGTCCTTGATAAGGAACAATTGCCAAGTTCATACCTCTGTACTCAACGAAATTATAGAAAAGTGGATCAACCTGAAGACGGTAGTCGAATCTCATCATCCCAATCATGGTATTGCTCATCATCCAATTAACAGGATTGAATATTTTCAGTATTCGTCCCTCGCTCAGGTAAAACTTTAACTCTAAAGTCAGAGCTGAGCCATTGTACTTTTCGAGAAAGTTGACCTTATCAAAAGCATATGCTGACATGTTGAAGACTGTAACTTGAGGGTTTATGGCGTTCCATCTCCCATCCGCAATTGTTAACTCCTCCTCATTAACAATCTTCTCCACAACCCAAACTCCAGAAAGGGATATGGATGAGAGAGATGCGGGCAATGTTGGGAGGGTTTTGGGAGGAATATCCACTGTCGCGACTCCGCTTTCTCCCGTGACAGCTGTTGTATAGAAGGTTTCATTGCGTCTTGTCGCGAGACTCAGGTTGAAAGACAAACCACTGATAGGCTTCTCAGTCTGCCAATCATGGAACTCAATCCTAAGCCTCTTCTCTGTTGGTTCAGGATTGCGGACACCGAAGAGAGAGAAAAGAGTATAGGCAATCGAAAAGAGAGCAACGGCAACTAGAATTATGCAAAGCCCTTTTCTTTTGCTTGCCACCATGACAAATCATCAGACAACTAACAAAGGACCTCTTTAATATAAGAATAGCTAGTAAGGCTTGATAGAGATACTTGAAGAAACCCAACACTTTCAGCATCTAACAATATAGATATCTGGCGATCTAGCCGCAGGGCGTGGTATCACAATTTCCATAATGAGAGTATAACTCCTCATTGGAGAAAGCATTTGATACCTTCTCAGGTAAAATGTCGAAGGAGCCTCGGGATATTTTCAGATTTCAGTTGGAATTCCCAGAATTCTGAGAAAATGTGCATTATTTCTGCAGATAGAGGAAAAAAGCATAACATTTCTAGATGAGTCGAAGTGACTGACCTGATTTGTCCTTAAGAACTTTCGTAGAGTGTGAAAGTGTAGCGATGGAATTTTCCGTTTTTCTGCGCTTTTTCCACTTTCCTCAGAAGCCTAAGTCATCTCGCTCTTGTGGCGTCGGTCATGAGTAACATATTTTCAGGTTATTAATATACAAAGCTTGAGCCACAATTAACGTGGCTCGCTACCAACAAAAATTTGACTTAAATTTCCCAAACTGGAAAAATCAATACCCATAATTTTGTAAGGAACTGCGAAGTATTTCTGTCTGGGTGAAGGGATTCACTTAATTTCTTAATTGCATATCCCCGGGCCCGCCATCGAAAAGCAGTTAATGAAAAGACTCACAAGAATAGTCTTCTCAGGGAACTCGGAGCCCTAACTGCACGTATCAGCTCATGGAAATTCGACCGGAAGAAAGGAACACCTAAGAAAAATCCACATGGGGAGAGAGTCATGCCAATTCATTACAAAGATATAACTGAGTCTTTCACCAGACTTTGTCAACCTTCAGATGCGTCAAATAGCCGATCACGCCGTGGAACGGAAAGGAGAGAATGTCGATAATATTCCCAATTGAGAGCGGAAATTGTCCGTATAGAAGAAAGCCTAAGAGAAGAAGAAAAACTCCGTACATTACTAGTGATTTAAGGTTATGGAAGGTTTGGGCTGTCTTCCATCTTAGCCGTATTCCAGAAAATAAGGCCCAAATCAATAACGGGGCAAACAACAAAAGAGCAAACTTCTTGGACCATGCTAAATCTTCAGTTATCCTATCTTCCTTCGTTCTATAAATGGAAGGCAAGTCTGGAAGAAAATTGCTGTAGAAGAAAATCAATTGACCCCACAACACGGAGCCAAACACGTTTTCTCTAAAGAAAAAGAAAACCGCAAACGCAGAAGTGAGACCTACTGGCAGAACTATCCATATGAACACCTTAATTGCTGAGTGAACATGTTCTGAGGTTTCCTTCTTCATGTACCAGACAGTGAGTTTTGAACCAATCTTTCGATTTACGCTCTTGAAGTAGTGCAACACCAAGCCGAAAAGACCCTTACGTAAGCCAGTCAGCACCCTATGAATTCTTTTAAGAAACTTACCCACTTTGGACATTTTCATGAATCGTCGTCACGC
The DNA here is from genome assembly GCA_964447115.1 of uncultured Candidatus Bathyarchaeia archaeon. Taxonomy (GTDB): domain Archaea; phylum Thermoproteota; class Bathyarchaeia; order Bathyarchaeales; family DTEX01; genus CAYRBK01. The sequence continues at coordinate 2,112 of CAYURV010000010.1, read as the reverse complement.
AACTACTATCACACCAATTCATTTCAAAACCATTAAGAAGCTCTAGCTCTATATTCGTTTCTGAGGAAACGGAGAAGAAATATGGTTGACACCATTACAGTATTTTCAATCGCTGGAGCCATCATAGCTATTGGCTTCGTTGCCAAAATGCTCTTTAAGAAGACAGGGGTCTCAGACGCTATATTTCTAATAATTATCGGAATTGTTCTCGGCCCAATGCTGGGAGTTTTTGTGGAGGAAAATTTGATACTTGTGACACCGTTTTTTGTGCCTTTGGCTCTGATGATAATCTTGTTTGAAGGAGGGCTCAACATGGAGATCTACAAAGTTATATCGCAAAGCTTCAGGGCTACAGTCTTATCAGTTGTTTACGTTTTGATGGCCACAGCGTTTGGGCTTATATTCGGCTATTTCGTCTTAGGACTTGAATGGCTTGGAGCGTTAATACTCGGTCCTATGACCGCTGGAACAAGCTCCATGGTCATACTTCCATTGATGTCAAAGTTAAACGTAAAAACGAAAGTGAAAGTAACCCTTGACTTGGAAGCTACAATCACCGATGTACTCAACATAGTTCTTGTAATAACGTTCTTGCAGATGTTTCTTGGCGGCTCTATGAACCTTCAACAAACGGCCTCGGCGATTGTGGCAAAATTTTCTGTAGGCACAGTCTTGGGAATTATAGTAGGCATTGCATGGTTAAAGATGCTGGCCATAACTGAAAAACATGAGTACACGTACATGCTTACCATGGCCGCCCTGATTCTTTCTTACGTTGGTTCTGAGATCTTGAACGGAAGCGGCTTTATTACAGCTCTCTCTTTTGGCTTAATCTTAGGGAATCATAAAGAACTGAATAAGATTTCTGGCTGGAAAACTGATACAAGCTATATGAGGAAAATAGAGAAAACACTGAAACACTTTCAAGGGGAAATCGCATTTTTGATTCGTGCCTTCTTTTTTGTTTTCCTTGGGTTAGTCTACGCGTATGATTGGCCAAGGGTTCTCTACGCAGGAGCGATTGTAGCCATCAACTTGGTGTTTCGATATGTAGCGGCTGCGATTTCAACTTTCAAAAGTGACATGTGCAAGTATCGAAGATTCATGACTTTGATGTGCGGGACAGGCTTGGCGAACGCCACTTTAAGCATCATGGTTTATGACGCATTAATGGCACTGACCATTCCAGTTCCCTATGCGCATCTTTATCCCTTGATCGTAACTAATATCATAGTAATAAACAACGTAATCACAGCATTAGTGCCAGTTCTAGTGAGAAAACGAATATTGATAGACTCGGATCGCAGACGAGGCCGTGATCACGCAGGTGTCACCATAGGCGCACAAAAAGTGCTAAACCGGTAAACCAGAATTGAAGTCGCATCCTCTTGAAAAATATTAGATTGAACCGATATTCCCATTTATCTGGGTCTGTCATAAAAAATTTATTGGGGGAAATGCCAAAGCCTCCAACACTCTGGGAGGTAGTTAGTACCATCAAGGAAACCGCATATTGATCCCTTTACCATGCGCAACTCATAAATCAGCCAGCTACGGTTGCTAGGTCAGTGTATGATTATGCAAATTGTAAGGAAGGCGAAGATTTCAGATTGGGAGGCTCTTAGTAAGATCTATATTTCTTGTGCTGCATGGTTGGCGCGACAAGGGTGGAACCACTGGGAAAGTACCAGTTATAGGTTTGAGAAAGAAAAAGTAATTCAGAGAATCAGGGAAAAGGATGTTTACATTCTTTTCTACGAAAAAGTCGCCGTTGGAACGATCACCCTAAGCTGTGAAACCCCACCTTACTATAAGGGCTATTCATTCTGGGAGAAACCATCTTCTTCTGCAGTCTATGTGAGTATGTTAGCAGTCTTGCCAGATCACCAAAGAAAAGGGTTTGGGAGCACGCTGCTCAGATTTTCAGAAGAGAAAGCAAGACGAAGGCACATTCGCTATGTACGATTTGACGCCATTGCTGACTACAAAGAACTTAATAAGTTCTACTTGAGGAGAGGTTACAAAATAATCGGAAAAGACGTTTTTGACAATATTGAAGGCAACTTCTTTGAGAAGAGGTTAACCAATTGAGAACAGTTAAGAGACAATCTT
>CAYURV010000009.1:7964-16673 GCA_964447115.1 uncultured Candidatus Bathyarchaeia archaeon | reverse complement strand
ATGGTCGAGCCCAATATTTGAGAATGTAACTAGATGGCTGGCTCAAAAGGCGGATTTGTTTTTCGTTATTCACACTGGGGATATTGTGAGTGACCCTTTCAGCGAGACGACATGGAAAAATGCTTACGAATATATGCATCAATTGGACAACAGATGTCGCTGGGCTGTGCTTGCAGGAGACGACGATGTTTTTTCCAGGAATCAGGTTTACTTGGCAAACTACGAGAAGTACTTTGGCAGGGAATCGATCGATCAATTCTTCATAATAGAAAATAGACTGCTCTTCATACTTTTCAGTTGGAACAATGAAGATGGCAGCATCTCGAAAGAAAGGCTCAGATGGATGGACGGGATAATTCAAGAGCATGAAAATCTTTATGTTGTGATATGCTTGCATCCCACCCTATTCAATATTCCCTTCTTAAGTGGAGTGACAGCTCCTAACACAGACGAGATATGGAACCACATAGTTAGACATAAGAACGTGATTATGACACTCAGCGGACACATCCATCAAAACTGGGTTTACATCTGGCTAAATGGGGAAAACAAGGTCTGGTCGATAAGCACTTCGGCATTGACTGGAGAAGGTTACATTCGACTTTTCGATGTCTATGACGACAAGATAGAATCCTATGCCTACTCTCCATATAATGAGAAGGAGTATAAGGGAACTCTGGATCGATTCACAATAGGACTGATCCCAAGTAATAATGACGTAGACGGAGACCTGTGGAGAGACGATCTGGACATTATGCCCACACACCCAATAGTTCCAAACGGACAGTTGGCTTCATTGGTGGCAATAGTAGCCATCATAGCTTATTTGGCGAAGGAAAGCCATCGTGGACAAAAAAATTGAATACGGTGCAACTTACGAATCTTGGCGAAGACTAATGAGTAAGCATACTTCCCCCGGGGCTGAGCGATGGATTTGCTGCTGATTGGCGTTTTCTAGAGGCAGATTCTGGAAAAAGATTCTAGATTTTCGCTTGAAATGTTTCACAAGTCTTTTTTCTCCAAGCCACGCAATTACATCTTGCAGAGGGGAGGATAAAAGTTGAGGAAGTCATCTCTATTGTTGCTGCTAACGATGGTTCTCCTTGGATTGTCAGCAAGTCTCGTCTTGGCGGACTCGAATCCAGATGATAACTATGACGACGAGCTTGGGGGCGGAACACCTACGGCCGTGGAGCTGAGCACCACTTACTACGACGACTGCTGGTGGGATAATGAGTTCGCCGGCTCTGGGGGTTGGTCAGATGATACTTGGGTGTTAACATGGGGCGGAGGATTCCTAATGATCAATTGCCATGATTGGTACTGGCATGGTGATTTCTACTCTGTTTGGATCGTAGACCCCGGGACGGGCACCACAGTAGAGTGTGTACTAACGACTCCTGAAGTGGAAACTGACTGGCATCACGGATCAGATTCGTTCCCATGTCCAGTTAGCGATCCGATGCATACTGGCGAGGGCTCAATATATAGTGACGGAACCGTCTACATATTTCTCCCGGCTGGAATCTACGATTTTAGGGTCAGAAACGAGCTTTTCCAGAAACTACAAGCTGAGGAAAATCTGGGATACGATGTGGACTTCTGGCCCGAATATTTTGGATGGAGTCCATCTGGGTTTACTATCGGATTTCATCGACCCCCACCAAGCTTCGTCGTACCAGAGGTTCCGATGGGAACTGTTGCAGTCACAGCTCTAATGATGGCTGCCTTACTAGCCTACGGCTACTCAAAGAACGTTGCCATCTTCCACTTGAGGCGCGGCAAATAACACACAGCAAAACATCCCCTTTTTTTATCGAACCTCAGTTGAGCAGATTCTCCATTGATGTCTGATCGGATATGTTCTTCTTTGATGGAGAACTCTTCTGAACTGATAGGACCCTTCTGTCTGGTTGTGGAAGTCAGATTATCCCTCTCTCTCACACCCTTCACTGATTCTGGCTTGAGCTGTCTTCATCGTAAATCCATGTTCCTTGGCAACCTATTTTGACCAGCATCTACGACAGTAGCACCCTCCTTCTGCGCCAAGACATCTTTGACCTATATTCGGACCGCATGCGATGGCGATTCTCCTGTAACAGCTGGATGAAGTTGCCACTTTTGCTGGATCTATCAACTAGGTTGTTCCCTTCTCTTTTCGCGGTTGCGAACACAACTTCTCATTTCCGGTTCTCCCAGTGTTCTTTCGTTTCATTGGACTTCTGGTTCCAGCCAGAGACATTTGACTGTGAACAAAGATGGAACTTTGAAAAGAAAGTTCTATAAGAAAGTTCTACATACAATACTTCATCTGGGAGACAGAGAGAATGAGCAGATTGTTAGTCTTCATTTTTCTCCCGGCAATACTGTTCCTTTGGTTCGTCGGTTGGTCCCTTTATTACAGTGGGCAACTCTCGCAAGAAAGACAAAAGTGCAAGAGTCACCTTTGATGTCGAATCTGCCTTTCAGGTTAACGAATTCTAAATCGATCCTTGTGAAGTCCTAATCGCAGAGAGAACAAGCAAGCCTTTTCCTACAGCCAACGCATAATAGTAGTCCAATCTCTGCCACCGCCGCAGTCCGCGACTGCGAAAAAGGGCATGGTAAGTATGTTTGGAAACAAGGTTATGAAAATAACATCTGAAAAAAAGTTTCACAATACTTTTTATGACTCAACATCAAGTACAAGAAGTCGTGCAAACCTATGAATAAAGACCAAGTTCTAGGTACTCTCATCTTACTAGTATGCCTGACAATAGCGGTCGGATACTTCGGATTCGTAGCTTTGCCAGAAGTTGTCAAGATTATATTGCCTTGGCTACCTTGGAGTCCGTCAGAGATTAGATTCGGAGCCATAGCAGCTGCGGCCCTTGTGGCTGTTCTGGCTTTCATGTTTGTTGGCGCGTGGATCGGGTGGACAATGGCTACGAACCCGCCTCCAAAACTAATAAAAGAACTCGAAAGGAAGCGTCCGAACCCCGCGAATCAAAGAAGAGAGATCCGTGAAGAATAGTCTTGCCGTGTTCGTTGCAGTGTTAATAGGTTATTGAATGCCGACAAGAAGAGATTTGATTCTGGATAGGTTTCCCTACAAACTGCTTCTGTTTCTAAGATAACAGTTGGCTGAATCTGCCATGTAACCGAATTCCTGAATCCTGCCGCCCTACGTTGCTTCTGTCCCTGTGATGTATATGTCGAAGCTGAAACTGGTTATCCCCTGTATGTATTGTGAAACCGACAGAGTGAACTTAACGGCCAAGACTTGGTTAGGTTGGATCTGTGCTCCTGTATAGTCCCACGAAAGATCAAAATATGTGCTGCTACCCGGAGGGCTCCAGTTGGTCGCATTAAAGTCTAGACTCAGAGGCACGGTACCTGTGTTCTTGACGTAAACTGTCACGTCTTTTGATTGACCAGGGCTAAGTGTTTGCCAGTTGATCAAAGAGACATTGTTGATACACTCGAGTTCCCTGTAGACTCGGATACCGGCTGACGCTATGACCCCTGTGCTCCCGATGGGAAATACTGTTGATAGCAGACCATAGATGAGATTCATATTGGTTAAAACAATTCCGATAGTCAAAGCGGCTGCGATGATGCCGACTACACGCTTTCCTTTCGATCCGCCGTCTTCCGAACTCATGATAGTTAGCTTAAGTCAGAATCCATAAAAGGGTTAGGAAGAACTACAATTTACAGAAAGTACAGTTCAGTAATCTGTTTCTAATATGTATGTCTGGTCTTTGAAGTCCGTTCATACCGGAAGTCCCAGAAAAGCTGGACCAAAATTGATCCTTTCGCCATCAGCATCCACATTGACTATTAAGAATCTTTCTAAGAAGACAATCGTCTCATGATATTGGCCTTCACTCACCCTGAAGCCTCTTTTGATCTCAGAAAGAGCATGCCATTGACCGTCTTCAAGCGATGCGACTATCGCTTCGATCACAGGCTCACTGGCTCAAAATGTATTGGAATTTGCCGTTTCCATATTTATTGCTTGAGATACCCATATTCATAAAAAAAATAAGTGGTTGTTTTGGATTTCTGTAAAGGATTTTGCTTCCATCTGCTTTCCCACATGGAGCTGACGACTGAACTCCTTGAAGGCATATATCTTAGAAGCGAGTAGTTCTGTGGAACTAGTCAAGAAAGAGTGAGCGAGAAAAGGGTAAAAGTGTAATAATACACCTTGGATGAGAATAAGAGAGATTTTTACACAACCGGCGTCTGATGAATAAGTATTTAAGATTTGGGGAAATAATCGTACGTAGAATGGTTCGGGTTTGAGGGATGGCAGTCAACCAAGAAGATGTGTCAAGAATACTGCTAATACTGTCTCATGCTTTGAGAAGACAGATTCTCTTGAACCTCAGTGAAAAGGGTGAATGCTCTTTTACAGATTTGATGAATGCCCTAAATATAGACACAGGAAAACTCAGCTTTCACATTCGAAGTCTAGGTGTGTTTCTGGAACAGACGCCGGCTGGTCGGTACAAACTAAGCAGAGTGGGCGAAAATGCAATAAGACTCATTAAAGATTTGGAAGCTTGGACAGTTGAAGCTGAGGTTACAAGGAAGACCTTTGTTCTTCCGCTTGCCACTCTCAAGAGAAGGGTTCTCGCTTTTCTGATAGATTTTCTTGTAACGCTTACGATTACAGTTATTATCACCCTTCCTGATACTCTTTCCCTACTTACAGCAGGCGTTTTCCGTTTGAACATAAATACAATTGTCTTTCTTGCTCTTGCTTTTCTTTGGGGGTACTCGACCCTTCTAGAGGGATTTGTGGGTCAGACTTTAGGAAAACGCATCTTCGGCCTGAGGGTTGTGAGAACAGATGGTAAAAGGCTTTTCTATGACCATGCAGCCGTAAGGAATTTTGGCAAAGTTTTTCTGCTACCCTTTGACCTGCTCATTGGGCTGAGACTTAAGGACGAAAGGTTTGTAAGGTATTTCGATAAGTTCGCCGGGACAACTGTAATAAACTTGAGACCTTAGGTCTTTTGCTTTTGTCAATTCGCCTTTGCAAAGACAAGTTTACATCTTAGCAAACTCTGCTTAAAATTTACCAAAATACACTTTTCAAAAAGGCATAAAAAGTTGCTTTCCTAAGTATTCAGACTAGTTTAGAAAGGTGTACTCTTTCATGACTAAATATGTGGATATGACATTGATAATTGTTAAAGAAATTGATAAGGAAGATATTAGAAAACAAAAAAATATGCAAGGGCATATTATTGCAGAATAATTGGAGATGATACAATATTATATTTTTCACCCAGCGAAATGTTGAGCTATCAGCGGCAATGAAGAATTTCTCCAAAATAAGAAGCTTTGCGAAAGGAATATTACTACTTGTCATAGTCTGCTTTTTTGCCGTTAGTTTTTTGACGCAGCCCACCATGACCAACATGGCAACCGTTGAAGCTGCGTCCTTGGGTGTGTACTGGGATATCAACTGTACTGGAAGGGTCGGGTCGATTGACTGGGGGTCTTTATACCGGGGGTCACAGGAAAACGTCAATGTGTACATCAGGAACGAAGGCGACGGGCCAGTATATCTCTCCTTAGACACGACTGATTGGCAGCCTTCCAAAGCTTCACAGTTCATGAGTCTTGACTGGAACTACAACAAGCAGATGCTATATCCTGCGGAAGTGATGCCGTTAACACTTAGACTGTCAGTCTCCTCCATAATCATAGGGATAACGGCTTTCAGCTTCAACATCGTCGTATCTCCAGCGGATTTCATTGCCACAGTTATCCTAGAGTTAACGTTAGATCAGGACAACTACGTAGTTGCTGACATATCGCTCAGTTCTGCTCTAAGTCTAGCGGGAGGAATAGGAGCTTACGCGCTCAACCTTTCAGTGTTAGGAGGAATTGCCGCCCTTAGCGTTTCAGGTGGGAAGCCGCCTTTCGACAAGCCACCGAACGTTAGCAGAGCTGACGGGAAGATCATAGTGGCTGCATCTATAACGGAGACCCAAGGTCCACAAATGAGTAATTTGAATGTTGCAAGGCTGAGGCTGAGGCTCAACGACAATGCTGGTGTTGAATCTATCTTGAGGCCACTCGGATTAGTCGTCATGGACGCTACTAACCGAACTGAATACGTTGCAGCCGTCCAAGGGGAACCTTTGAGGTTTGTACGTGGAGACGCCAATGGTGATGGGAGTATCTCTATAGCGGATGCAATGTTCATAGCGCAATACCTAGTTGGCAACAGACCTTGGTCAGATCTAAGCCTCCTTAACGCAGCATCGGTCAAATATGACGGGGATGGAGGTGACAAGGTTACGGTTGCAGATGCCATGTTCATAGCGCAATACTTGGTTGGACTGAGGCCCGAAGGCCTATGAAGCGAGGTATCATCTTGAAAGTTCAGTATAGAAGTTGAGGAATGTCTTGGTGATGAAAAGAATGATTAGGGTTGGATATGTTGGGAACAGACTTTATCCTTTCCTGTTCGTGGCCATACTGGCACTGGCCATGTTAACTCCTATCAGCGATGTGAAAGCCTCGCCTTCGACTACAGTAGAAGCGGGCTCCAAAAGCCTATTTCCTGGTGAGACTGCCAATGTGCCAATCACAGTTAGGGAAATAACGGCTAGCGCTGGACTAGGTTCATACGATATCACGGTATCCTTCAACCCTAGTGTAGTGAGAGTTTTGGACGTTACCGGTGGGGACCCACCGTTCGACGGCAAACCCGTCAGTAACCCAGACAATACAAAGGGTCTAGTGAAGTTCGCAGGTTATATAGTGGTCAAGCAGGGACCAACAGGCAACATAATAATCGCTTACCTCAAAGTGCAGGCTGTAGGAGGTGCAGGTTCGTCCTCAACTCTTGGCGTTACAGTAAATAACCTTTATGACGCCAACGGAACTGAGATTACTGCGACTGGTGTATCTGGATCAGTGACAATCGAGACTCCTCAGACTCCTAAGTCGTCCAGCAGTATATCTGCGTCTACAGACAAAGACGAGGTTTCTATGGGCGAAAGCCTCACTGTTTCAGGCTCAATCTCACCAGCGCACCAAGCCATCGTAACCCTCACATTCACGCATCCATATGGATCAACATCTAGTGGGACGACAAGTTCAAGTGGAGATGGATTCTATACCTATGTCTTAAAGCCTGATACGGCTGGAACATGGACCATTGTGGCATCGTGGCCGGGTGATGTCGACCATCAGGGGGCGTCAAGCTCGCCTATCACTTTCGCTGTGCAGAAGCTGAATAGCTCAATCTCAGTTACAGTATGGCCAGATACCATAGACCAAGGTGGAACGGTCAGAATCGAAGGATTGCTGGTTCCTCCCTCCGAGGGTTCAACAGTCAAGTTGGAATATAGGCCTCAGGGAGGCGAATGGACGAAGATAACAGAGACCCTTACCAACGCTACTGGAGAATATTCCTACGTTTGGGAAACGGCATTGACTGTTCCGGGAAGGTATGAGGTCAAGGCTTCCTGGCTTGGGGAAATGAACCTTGAAGGTGCGGAGAGTCCGCTTTCATATTTCTACATTACTGAAGGCTCAAACCTGTCCATATCTTTGAGCAGCACCTCAACGGCAGTCAACAGCACCATAGTCGTACGAGGTGAAGTCTCCCCTATACATGCCTACGTAAACGTCACGGTCTCAATTGTAGCGCCGAACGGAACAGTATCAACACGGGAAGTCCTGACTTATGCAGCAGGAAACTATAAGATTAGGTTTACGCCAGACTCGGTTGGGACGTGGAGTTTCAAGTCTTCCTGGTCTGGAGACATTGATACCCATGGCAGCGAAAGCACAAAAAAGGTGCTAGTTGTTACAGATATAGGCAGCTCCCTCAGCCTACAGGCAGCTAGCCCTTCAATCACTATTGGAAATTTCATGAATTTTTCAGGAGAGATTGTGCCAGCTCCAGCCACAGCCATAGTGACCTTGACCTTAACGAGTCCCAACAGCAGCTCAGTAGTCTTACAGACAACCTCTAATAATAACGGGACTTTCTCCCTCAGCTGTGTTCTAGGCCAAGCGGGAGTCTGGCTGGTTCAAGCATCGTGGGATGGGAACCTAAACTGCAGCGGCGCTACAAGCCCAGAGATACTCTTCACCGTGTCTAAACTAGCGAGCGCCATAACACTGTCGCCAAATCCTCCAATACCCAAAAGAGGTGACCTGTTGATGCTTGAAGGAGTGCTCGACCCGTGCGTCCTAGGAGAGCCAGTGAACGTACTCGTAAGCGACGACGGAGGAAAAACGTGGCGCACAATCGCGTCACCCGAGACAAGTACTGACGGATTCTACAGCGTGTCTTGGAGGGCGGACAGGCTAGGAACATTCATGTTCAAAGCTGAATGGCAAGGAAATGAGGAATACTCAGGATGCGTAAGTGGTATCGTCACGCTCTGCATTCAGGAGGAAATCTATCACCTAAGGGTTGTGCTCCCAAGCGGCGAAGAAACCGAAGTCGTCATGAGCACAAGCTCGTCTTTGACAGCGTTCACGCTTGACGCTGCGAATGGAAGATTAATGGCGAGCATTATAGATCCAGGTGGATCCTCAGGCATCATGAATATCTTTGTCCCAGAGAAAATGTTAGACAGTCATGGTAAGACTGTGCTCGACCTCGCCTTCACCCTGGACGACAAACCGGTCAAGCCGGAGATAGTCGAAGTTGTCGGAGGCTACTTGGCAGCGATCCGCTACACT
>CAYURV010000009.1:0-7864 GCA_964447115.1 uncultured Candidatus Bathyarchaeia archaeon | reverse complement strand
ACAAGACGGAAGTCGAGTATGCTGAACTCCAAACAGAATACCAAAACCTTGTAGCAGAGCTGAATACAATAAAAACTTTGACATACATATCAATAGCGACAGCGATGTTGTTGGTCGCCGGAACCTCTATTGCGCGGAAACAAAAGCCAAAGGCTCCTATATAGAAGCCCGAAAGCCATGGATTTGACATAGATCCGCAACGAATGCCCTTGGCTTTGAGCTCTCTTCGTAGGATATTGAGACCTTGACATTTGTAGAGAGTATTTACAATTCTGGCTACTATTGGAAATGATGCTACCGAGATGATTGTTGAGGCCATATTTCCTATGTTGGGAAGAAGGCTCAGCGGGGGCCTAGCGATCTTCATTAGAATTTTGTACATTAAGGTCCCAGTGGGAAGCCGGCTTACGTTTAGGCCTCTTTCCAAAGGATCTGTAGAAGGTCGATTAGGATTGAAGGGATGAAAAGCCCCAAGTACGTCACATGCGGGATCATGAGTTCGAGGGGAACGTGCAGTGGGAAATGAAAAAGCGAAGGTAGCAGGGTTGTGAGGACCGGTATGGATAGAAGTAGGTTTGAGGGGTGCCCTTGGAAGAGGACCTGTGCATCCCTTGCTTTGAGCATTGCTGCAACGGACGCTAGGAAGAATGTCCATTCTGCGAAGATGAGAGTTGGGTTTGTCATACTGATTCCTATTGACATGTACCAGGTTCTACTGAAGGGCCAGAGTAGTTGTACGCCTCCTCCGGTTAAGTAGTCTCCTATGATTGCGTGCTGGGCTAGCGATATGAAGTAGGGTAAGGCTTTTCTTCCATAAAGTATGAAGGCCGGGGTCGAGAAGAGCAGGAATACAACAACAGAGTGAGTTGGCCCCCTATGTTTTAAGCCCGGTATCAGTAGGTCGGTGTCTGATATGATGGAGAGAACGAAGATTAAGGGGATGTTTGCATCTACTTTGACGAGCTTTGACGTTAGTTTTCCCGTCAAGTATCCCAGGGCTAGGTGTCCAACCGCATACGTTGACTTTCCCTCGTTCAACTTGTATGTTTAGTGTTGCCTCTCGGTCTTTTTAACGTTCTCTTTTGGCTAGTACCACGCCTCAATCTTGGCGCAGAGCTTGCCTTGTTTGCATATCAACAAGGAGGCTGATATGGATCTGAAGGGATAGTGGAATCGTTTGGGATGCGTCTAGGGGGGGAACATAGAGCTACTACCTTGAGGTCTGTTCGCGAAGTCTTTGCGGCTAACTAGGTTTTGAAACATCGTCTTTAACTTCATAATTTACATAAGTGGAGCTCATCAAGAGTCAATGGAAGGCGAACGTTCATTCCGCTATTAAAGGGGAGGGCAAGCGATTGGAGGAGCAGCAACGGAAGTCAGTAAGTGTTCTGGTCAATAGAGAGGGAAGTATCCAGATTCAAGGGCTTCCTTTAGATAACCTCATGGAAATGCTCGAACTGGTCAAGGACATTGAGGTAGAGATAGAAGCCGAGCCTTGCCCCGTCAAAGACCAGAAAGAGAAAGGTGAGGAAATCCCTTCGAATATAATGGCACTTCCTCTTAATTTGAACCGTAGTGTAAAGCCCAACAAGAGAATCTCCACTTGAGTCGAATCTCTGGGGTCATACCCTTAACGAACCCGTGGGGAATATATCGTGCTTCATCCATTGAGTATGGGATATAGCTCTTAGAACTTCCCTACTTCAGTAGAGATATCGTATTTCCCGCTTCTATCTTTTCCATCCCTTGATGAAACCCGGTTTTGACCATTTCGGTGAGATCTGCGAGGGTTGCTTCCTTTCCTTCAGATCGTGCTTTGATCTGTCTAGGGATTGCAAGCGAGATTGGAAACTGCTCTTTCCCAAGCTCTTTTGGATCCTTGTGTGAACTATCCATCTTGGAATGAGTGTTTCAGCTTTTGAAACGGTTTTTTCAAGGCGTCCCTTAATAAAGAGAGATAACCTCAGTATCTGACATACAGAGCAGACCTAAATATCTTAAGTATGTAGGAGAGAAAGAGATGAGAAAAAATCTATTGTTGCTCGGAATGTTTCTTGTTCTTTCATCAGCCTTGGTTTATCCTGTGACCGCAACGACAGAAATATCATCCATCAGTCCCACAAGTGGACCACCTGGGACAACAGTGAGGATTATTGGGGAAATCGACACAAAAGGGGGATCCTATCAAATCATCGGGTTTGGCCGTATAGTAAAAGAGGGCCAGTGCCCGGTGAACGACAAGACCGTTAACACCACTTTCATCGTGCCCGACTACCCCTTTGGAATCCACACGATCTTACTGATAGACAAAGCCACAGCACACGTTGCCATCACCACTTTCACGATCACAATAAAGTACTCTGTTTCTGCGCCGAGATGTCAAGAGGGTCTGAACGCCACCATAAACGTGAGTTTGAAGGGCGGAATAAACGCCACTGCGTACCAGTTTAACGTCACAGTAATGGACCCTAGAGGTGAAAAGTTCGCCAAGATTATTGCTACTCCACCTACTGTCAACGGCACCACCTCGGTCACTTTACTTTATTATGGGGATTTTCCAGCTGGAGCAAATACAAACTTCAACGGTACCTACACAATAGTCGTCGATGAGAAACATCCTGGAACATCATTCAACGTTGCAACTGATAGTTTCATCATCGGCTTGACAAACAAGACCACTTACAAAAGGTTTGAGACTGTGAACATTCGAGGTTCAGGGTATAACAGCACCGAAACCGTCACCGTTAACATAAAGTTTGGCGGAACATCCATTGCAGGCTACCCGAAAAACGTCACTGCCCATGAAAATGGTACCGTGACTGACTCATGGACGATTCCGGGCACCGCCTCATTTGGAACTTATAGTGCGTCTCTAACTGGGCAATGTGTGGCGTGCAATGCCACAAAACGCACCGTCAAAGCCCCTGCTGACTCCCAAAATTTCACAGTTTTGGGGATTCAAGTCTTAACTGTCATAGTAACCGACCAGCCCTCAGCTTCACATCAGCGAACTGAAACCGCTAGTATGCGTTTCAGAGTCAAGTATCCCGACGACACAAATTTCACGGCATCCGATCTTGGGTTAATACAGGTTCGTGTCTACAAGAATGATACGAATATTTCAAATGTTACTCTAACCTCAGCGAACTATGATCCGGCGACCAAAAAATGGATAACGAGTTGGGCGATACCATGGCATGCCGCACTTGGGATCGGCTACAAGTTCATAGTCTGTGCAAACGAGGTTGTAGACAAATATGGAAATAGTGGTCCAGCCAATTCGGTTTCCTCCAGTAGCTTTAACATTGTGAAAGCCGTTCTAACCGTGGACTCTGTTCATACGGACAAAGCCACTTATGAACGCGGAGAAACCGTAACAGTCTACTTCACAGCCAGGTATCCTAGCGGCAGCGCCGTAACTACGGGAAGCGCAATCATCACATTGACTAAGGCAGATGGGTCAACAACACTGATAACGGCTACCTATGTTCTTGCAAAGAGCCTTTATGAAGCGAAATATACGATAAAGGTAAGCGACCCTATCGGCTCGTGGACTGCCCAGCTGGCGGCTTACAGCTTGAAAGATGTTGTAGACAACGCGGGGCCAACTTCACTTAGAACAAAGACCTTCACAGTAGTTGTTCCGCCTATGCCACCAGCCATGATAACGGTTGATGTACGTGTTCATCCTGAAACACTGAACTTAAAGAGCAATGGAAAATGGATCACAGTCGAGATCGGATTTCCAGAAGGTTACCGTGCAATTGACATTGACGTTAGCTCAATTCGGTTGAACGGCGCCATTCCAGTGGATTCTTCTGGTCCTGTAGAAACGCAAGGCCAAAAGGTGATCATCAAATTCGAAAGATCCTCAGTGGCATTGCTCATTAAGGAAGCAGTAGTAGCCAGAGGCTTGAAGTTTCTCACAGCCACTTTGACGCTAACGGGCAAAGTTTCAGGAACACCATTCCAAGGCAGTGACACCATTCGGGTTAAAGCCTAGACAACCTAACCATCATTTCCCTTTTTTAGTAGAATATATATCTCGTTGATGTCGCCAGTTGCTCAAACGTAACGGACACCGGCGTCTATCTTCTCTGGGATTATGTTATGCTTACTGGCGTGAGCATGGGCGGCTAATACTTCCGTGGAATCATCCTTAAAAGCTCATCAATCGCTGCATTTGCTTCACTAGCAAACCACTATATAGAAGCCGCTTGCCCTGCCGAATAGTACTAACAACCTTGTGCCAGCAAAGATTCCCATATGGTCGTTGGATGAAGTTTTAGAGATGGAGTTTCCTGCGTGCAGCTTCTATTCCTACGCCTCTTTCAACCCCATACCCCAAGTCGGTCAAGGCGCTTTCCAGTGCGTTGATTGTTTGCAAAGTTTCAGCCTCGGAAACGATTCCCATGCAGCCTATCCGGAAGATGGCGTCCTTGAGTTTGCCTGCACCACCGGCGATGAACACACCATAGCGATCATTCATCAGCCTTCGAACTTCAACATTGTCTATGTCTGGGGGTTTGTTGAAGGCGATGACCGTGTTCGAGCGTACATTCCGATCGGGGAAAGGCTCAAGCTTCATGGCTTCGACGGCGGCATAAAACGCTTCGCCGCATGTTTTGTGCCGTTTGAAACGATTCTCTAGACCCTCCTCTTGTATCATCCTCAAAGCCTCGTCAAGGGCATAAAAGAGCGGCAAAGCCGGCGTAAAAGGAGTCTCACTTCTCTGGGCATAGCGCCGCATCTCGATCATGTCGAAATAGTAGGGCCTTTCAGTCTCTTCTGCGACCTCCCAAGCCTTTTCGCTTACTGAGAGCAAAGCCAAGCCCGGCGGACAGGCAACGCATTTCTGGCTAGCTGTGACGCAGATGTCGACGCCCCACTCGTCAACTGGCAACTCGTCTCCACCGAGGATCGAAACCGCATCAACAATGAAAAGCAAGTTGTTTTCCCTTGCTACCTCACCGATCTCAGGAAGATCGCGCACAGTAACGCCTGTAGAGGTCTCATTATGGACGACTGCTATGGCTTTAGCGTCTCTCTCCTCCTCCGCAACTTTTCTAATCTGATCAGCAGTTGACGCAGTTCCCCACTTTACAGACAACTCAATGGGGATGCCGCCTCTACGTAGAACCGCCTCTTTTAGCCTCTCGCCAAATAGCCCAAAAACTGGCACAATTATCCTATCGCCTCGGTTCACTGTGTTGCCAACGACACATTCAACACCTCCAGTACCTGAAGCTGTCAAAGCGAAGACGTCGCCTTCAGTCTGAAAAAGGTACCTCATATTCTCAGTTATGGATTCATGCAAGATTTTGAACTGCCGGCTTCTATGGTCTATCATCGGTTTAAGCATCGCCCTCATTACGCGGTCGGGAACATTCGTTGGTCCCGGAACCATAACAAGCTTCCTTTCCATCAATTGATCTTCCCTCAGAGCGGTTGAAACTGGGCTTGGAACCTGCCGCCATCCATGTTGAACACTATCTTATCGGTGAAGTTTATTATAAAAATAGCGCAGAACGACACTCACGTGAGAGTCTTACGTACTAGGGGGGATTTTCCTTATTAGAGCGTTCAGCTTCTCCTGGTCAATCTCATCAGCGTATTTCAACTTCCGGTTCTCGGGTGCCTCCTCCCTTTCCTTTTCCACTTCTTCACTTTCCGCTTGCCCCTGCGATGTCATTGTGTACTTCACTCCACTTGTTTTCAAAAGAATAACCTGACCTACCCTGTCTAGGTGTGAAAAGGGTATTAGAGCGATTGAGCTTGACTTGCTTCCGGAATCCTTCTGGACAACGAGCTTTACCTGCCCGTCAGGTGAATAAGTCCAGTCTCTCGTGATACCTACGTGAACCAGTCCAGAGTCGAATACGTGCTTTCCCAATATTTCTTCTATAGGAATAAACCTAGGAAGCTCTAACTTCGCCGTGAAACCGACCATATGACCGCCATTGCTTATGAGTTAGACTGGAATGTCAGAAATCTTTTATGAAGCAAAGATATGTATCATAACCCTTTCCAATAAATAGGGTATGACGGCTATACTTGAGTAGATGAGGGCATCATGCAGGCGATTCGGCAGAAATGAACAACTTTAAAGTCGATCCTAATCCTTATATCCAGTATAGGTCTGTCATGTCCTTAGCTCTTACCATTTCCCCCCTTACGGTGTATCTTGATGAATAGGTCCGGGATCGTCACTCTGCTTTCAGATTTCGGTTTGAGAGACCCCTACGTGGCTGAGATGAAAGCAGTCATTCTCTCCATATGCCCTGGTGTGACGATTGTAGACATAAGCCATGAGATTAGAAAGTTCGATGTAAGGATGGGAGCCTTCATTCTAGCTCAGGCAACACCTTATTTCCCCGATAAGACTGTGCACTTGGCAGTTGTTGACCCCGGTGTCGGAACGAAGCGGAGGCCCATTGTTGTCGAGACCAACCGCAACCTTTACGTGGGACCAGACAACGGGCTTCTGATGCTCTCGGCACATACCCAAGAAGTGAACCGCATCCACGAGATTGCTAACCCTAAATATATGCTTAAAAGCATCTCAACAACTTTCCATGGACGCGATGTCTTCAGTCCTGCTGCGGCTCACTTGGCTAAGGGTGTTCCTCCATCCGATTTCGGACCAGAGATACGCGACCCAATGACCCCAAGCTTCGCGAAACCAGTCAGCCAAAATGGGGAGACGCGGGGTGAAGTCATCTATATAGATAGCTTTGGCAACATAATCACAAACATTACCATGAAAGACACTACACAGATCGGCGTCAGAAAGGGAGGAACCCTTCTTCTGAGGCTGAAAGGCAAGGATGTGACTCTAAGGCTTTGCACGGCCTATGGCGAGGTTCCGCCTAGCACACCACTCATGGTGTTTGGAGGTAGTGGCTTCCTCGAAGTCTCTGTGAATCAGGGAGACGCTTCTCGCTGCTTTAACGTGGAACTCGGAGATGCAGTAATCCTCAGAGCACCGAGCAAAATCTCTTAGGTTAGCGTTTGATGCTGAAGAAGTCTTTCAGCTTTATTAGGCTTGGAGACAATAACAGACTACTAAACACAGGTATGGCCTAAAATGTTCAAGCTTGGCGTCATAACAGATGAGATCTCTCAAGACGTAGAGAGAGCCATAAACGTTGCCAAAGAGTTAGGCCTGGACTCCGTTGAGCTGCGAGGGTGCTGGAATAAGAACATTAAGGACCTTACAGACCGGGAGGTCGGCGAGATTAGGAAGGTTGCTATGTCCACTGGCTTAGAGGTTATATGTATAGCCTCACCCCTGTTCAAATGCGACGTCACCAGTGAACGAGAGGTTGGTGAGCATGTTCGTTTTATTCCCAGACTGATCGAGATAACCAAGCTCTTTGACGCTAAGATCCTGAGAGGTTTCGCCTTCTGGTCAACTGGGAAAGCCGAGCTGTACTGGAACAAAATAGTCGAAAGGCTGCGAGAAGCAGCTGAAATGTGCCAAAGTGAAGGGATAGTCTTAGCCTTGGAGAACGAGCCTGCCACCTTCGTTGGAACTGGAAGAGAGGCAAAAACAGCAGTCGAGGCAGTAACATCAAAGGGTCTAAGATTGGTCTGGGACCCTGGAAACGCCTTTTGCGCAGGAGAAGTTCCTTACCCTGATGGATATCTTGAAGCCCGCAGCTACATGATTCACATGCACTTGAAAGACGCCGTGCGCCACAAAGATTCCGGAGAGACTAGGTTTGTAGCAGTCGGAAGTGGCGAGATCGATTATGATGGACAATTCAAAGCCTTGCTCAAAGATGGCTACAACGGATGCGTATCGATTGAGACCCATTACCTAATCCAAGGCGATGGAGAAAAAAGCACCAAGGAAACTTAC
>CAYURV010000008.1:0-17644 GCA_964447115.1 uncultured Candidatus Bathyarchaeia archaeon | reverse complement strand
GATCAGGTGTTGGACATTCTATCCCTTCCACCTTCACGACAGGCTACCGTTACGCGCGGATGGGGTACACGATGATCTGTAACCCGTCAATGCCCCCTCTCGAAGCGAGGCATACACATGAGGAGCTTGAGGACACGCCGATCGTTGACAAGGCTACATTTCCATTACTTGGCGATTGGTGGTTCGTAATGGAGTACCTTCAACAAGGCATGATTAAGGAATGCGCCTTGCATGTTGCTTGGATGATGGCAGCGACAAAGGGGTATGCCATAAAAATTGTCAACCCGGGCGGCGTTGAGGCTTGGGGCTTCGGTAGAAATGTCAAGAACCTAGATGACCCCGTGCCAAACTTCGGTATTACCCCTAGAGAAATTGTCCGTGGACTCTGTAAGGTTAACCAGATCCTTAACCTGCCCCACACGATACATGTGCACACGAACCGTTTAGGCCAACCCGGTAATTATCTCACAGCCATAGAGACAATGGAGTGCGTAGAAGATTTGGCCACGGGCATGAAACCCGTTATCCACATTACGCATTGCCAATTCAGTGCCTTCAAGGGTGACGATTGGCGAACCATGAGATCCGGCGCTGAAGAGATAGCGAAGTATGTAAACCATCATACACATGTGAGTATTGACATGGGCCAAGTCGTCTTCACAGACACAACGACGATGACGGCTGACGGTCCATGGCAGTACACGCTCTACGAACTGAGCGGCAACAAGTGGATCAACCATGATGTCGAAACCGAAACAGGTGCAGGCATAGTCCCATTCAAATATAAGCGTAAGAGCTACGTCCACGCAACCATGTGGTCCATAGGGCTTGAACTCGCGTTGCTCGTGGATGATCCGTGGAAGATCTACCTGACGACGGATCATCCTAACGGTGGACCTTTCATTTCGTATCCAACGATCATATCTTGGCTGATGAGCGGAAGAGCTAGGGAAAGTATGCTTAAAAGGATCAACAAGAAGGCTAGAAAAAGATCATTACTTCCCAATATCGACAGAGAATACAGCCTTTATGAGATCGCCATAGTTACGCGTGCAGGCCAAGCCAAAGCCTTGGGGCTGAAGAATAAAGGACACTTGGGCATTGGATCTGATGCTGATGTCGCTATATACAACATAAATCCTGAGAAAACTGATTTGTCCACAAACTATAGGTCTGTAAGAAGGTCTTTTCAGAAAGCTGCCTATACTATTAAAGCGGGGGAAGTCGTGGCGAAGGATGATAGAGTAGTAAGATCAATCGACGGGAAGACAATCTGGGCAGACCCGGGGATTTCCTCCTGCCTTGGGCATGCCCAACGTTCCGAAGTCATGCAAGACCTGAAAGAGAGGTTCAGAGATTACTGGACGGTGGAGTTTGAGAACTACTTTATTCCAGAGGATTTCCTGAAAGTATCATCTCCCATCCTCGTTACGCCGGAGGCATGATAAGCCGTGATTATCCTAAGCCCCCGATACTCGTTTAAAGTCCCAATTTATGCGGAGTGCCTGTCACCGGACGTATTTGCTGGCAAATCCTTGGAAGAGGTTTTGTTATTACAGGCGTGGGAAGGAAACAAGCAAAGGGTTCTGAAAGATCTATTCAGCATCGAAGGCGAAGTGGATAACCCTCCTGACAAGATTACCATGCAGATCGGCGGTGACATTCGGAAAGTCCGGATGATCGGCGCCAGAATGAGCTTCGGAAGTATGATTATAGAGGGCGACGTAGGCGTTCATTTGGGCTGGATGATGAAGGGCGGCGAGATTCTTGCGAAAGGAAATGTCGATTCTTGGGTCGGGTGCATGATGGAAGGTGGTAGAATTGAGGTTGCTGGCTCTGCTGGCGATTACGTGGGGGCTCCTTATCGTGGAAGTACGCAAGGCATGAAAGATGGGATCGTAGTCATTCATGGAGACGCAGGAAACGAAGTCGGATGTTACATGAGAGGAGGGCTGATTGTGATAGACGGGAAGGTTGGGGAGTTCGCAGGCATCAGCATGAGAGATGGAACCATACTTATCCGTGGAGACTGCGAAGGCCGGGCAGGAGCAGGAATGTTTGATGGAAAGATCATCATCTGCGGCCATGTCGCGTCAATATTGCCAACGTTCACCATAGACGACATTAGACCAACAGTAAAAATCAACGATGAAAAAGCCGTCGGACCCTTCTACCGGTTCACTGGAGACATAACTGAGAATGGCAAAGGGAAACTGTTCGTCGCTAAGGACAAAAACCCTCAGCTGAGCTTCTACGAGAAGTATCTCTAAAATGGGCTGATGAGGTATGAAAGATGCCTAAACTAAGCGTGAACCGCAATGCCCTGAAACTCGTGAAAGACCTTTGTGACAATCCAGAGAGATACGGAGTGACCGTCAAAGGTAATTCCCTAAAAACATGCATAATAGACGTAGGGATAGAAGCCAAGGGAGGTTTGCTAGCAGGCAAGACCGTGACTGAAATCTGCCTTGGAGGCCTTGGTGAAGCATCCATAACCTCAATGAGCATAGGGAACCTTAACCTTCCAGCGGTTACCGTCTACACGGATCACCCAGCCGTATCAACATTAGGCTCCCAACTAGCAGGATGGCAGATCAAGGTTGGCGAGTATTCGGCAGCTGGCTCTGGTCCCGCCCGCGCGCTGGCTTTGAAACCTAAGTCTGTATACGCAAAGATAGGCTATAGAGACGAGTCAGACATAGCTATCCTGGTGCTTGAAACATCCAGAGAGCCCCCTTTGGAAGTTATAACCTATATCTCAGAATTGTGCCACGTTACGCCCGAAAGACTCTTCCTCATTTTGGTCCCGATCGTGTCACTCGCCGGGTCTGTGCAAATCTCTGGAAGAATTGTAGAGACAGGCATCCATAAGCTGTATGAGCTCGGCCTTGATCCGAAACTCATAACATATGCTTGGGGACATGCCCCGATCCTACCAGTTCATCCAGACGATGTTGAGGCCATGGGAAGAACCAACGATGCCATCCTATACGGCGGCACGACATACTATACTGTGAATTATGAAGACGATGAGACTCTCTGGAATCTGGTGCAGCAATCAGTTTCCTCCAGCTCAAAACAGTATGGACGCCCATTCGCACAGATTTTCAGAGAAGCCAACCTCGATTTTTATAAAATCGATCCCGGAATATTCGCCCCGGCTGCGATGACTGTTACCAATGCTAGATCTGGAAGATCATTCACTGCCGGTACGGTCAATCCAGATGTGCTGATGAGATCGATGGGCCTTTGAAGCCGAACTAATGTTGTAACTGGTTCCTATTCTTTCAGAATGAAGCCGACGATGGAATACTTTGCGTGTATTCTATCTCACTTATGTTATGGAGGAGGCTTCTTTCTGAGACTTCGGTGATACTTTTTGACCACTGAAGTGGTTGGCGACAAAACAGTTGAAACCATTGTTTCCGACAAGGGCAGCCATGAAGAAACTCATAAAGACTATTTCAGCCCATGCCTTCGGCAGCACAAACGTCAGCATCCCTATTCCGCCACTCCCTACGAGATATGGTAAAAGGGTCACAAAATAGAAGACTGTGAATAAACATTCCGGAATGTAAGAGGCTAATACTAAGGGAATTGTGAAGAGCGATTTACGGTTCCTGCGATCCATCCTCAAAATCCTGTAGAGCAGGCCAGACGAAAGTCCTGTAAGTGACTTGCCAATAGGAAGCCCGATCAACGCAACCCATGAGCCGAAGGGGGAAAGTGGACCATACTGGATACCTGGAAAAATCCCCACAATCAGACCGGTAAAAAATCCTATCACCGGACCGCCATAGAGGGCCGTTATAAATGTTGGTATGTGGGATAGGTCAATTGAGACCCCCGGAACTATCGGCCCCAAATAGTTCGAAAGCCCGAAAAGAATATTCCCAAGGGCTCCCATCAAAGCCACGAAAGCGATGCTCTTAGAGTTCACTAAACCCTCACCATTCTATCTTTCTTAGGCTTTGCTTCTTTCTTATTTAAGAGTTGCTACTCAAATTGGAGTAGAAAAACGAAAATCTCAAGAAAAGCAACTGAGGCCAGAACATCATTACGTAGGCATTATTGCTACATTTTTCCGCTTCTTTCTTGACAACATAATCAGTAGATCAAGAGCTTTCTTTTCTTTGTCAATCAGTCTTGTCCTAATCAGTCCTTCTGATTCAGCTTTGCTGAAGAGCTCTTCCCCTTTTTCTGTACGTAGAACAGTGAACGTCCAACCGTCCAAGCCCAGACCCCCCACCGATATGTCAGCAAGCTCAGCGGCGAAATCGGAACATGAGGAGGCACAGTCACTAGTGTATCTTTTTGCGTCTTTCAACGGGATAGTTCTAACGTCACCTGAATTCATTGTTATAAGCAGCTTACCTTTTATGTTGACCTTCTTTACCGCGTAGGGGTCAACGCCTAGCTGACCTTGGATCAGCTTCTTCACAAAACCTTCGTACAAGAAGCATTCACTACAGAAGACACCGACCATAAAGCTCAAGGCATCTGATAACTTCTTTAATGGAAGCATCTGAATCTTCCTCATGGCTATTATCTGGTCAGGAGTACCCACAAAGGCAAGGCTCTTCTTTTTCTGCTTGATCACTTCCTTGAAAGCAAATATGTTAGGCGAATAAGTATACCGTGTCCCAGCGCATTCAATAATTCCGTCCCGTGTTGTAGCCAGTTTCGGAACTGCTCTCAGCGGCTCCTTCTCGCTCACTCCAGATACGATTGCACCTTCAACAATCCCTTTCTCCAAGGCGTAAACAAGAAGCGTCGTAACGATCCCGCCGTCCTGGCAGGTTCTCATTACATCTTTGTCTTTGGATTGTGCGATAAGCAGACGCCTGTAGATGCCGAAGTCCTCATCCACTTTCCGTTCTCTGCCAAAAATGAACCTTTCCAGGGTTGACACGGTAGGCCCGTATTGCGGACAAGTTTGGCTGCATATGCCGCACGACTTACATTCCTTGATGAGAACAGGTCTTCCGTCTAAATACTCCAAGCAGTTGATGGGGCAAACGACCACGCATGTGCCGCAACCCACACAACGGGATGGGAGAACATGTCTGCCCAACGTTTCTTCGAAGCTCGCTCTTGGGATAGCTGGCAAGGCTTTCACCGATTGCTCAAAGGTTTAATATGAGACTCTATGATTTACTCTAAACATCAATAAATGCCTTCTTAAACCCTGAAGCGTGAAGCACGATTGAAGACTCTTGATGGCATAATGGACGAAGCGACTAGAATGGATTCCCAGATGTTCCTGCGTCTAGTTGGCGAGGTTGATCAGCTCTTATCAATGGAAGAAAGGGGTTCTGGAAAATTCCAGATTACTGGAAGACTAGTTTCGATGCTTCCGTTAGGAGAAGCAACGATCATTGGCGACATACATGGCGACTTGGACAGCCTCAGGCATATTTTGGACCGGGAAAGATTCGTACAAAAAGCCTCGAGCAATAGAGGGACATATTTAGTCTTCCTTGGGGATTACGGTGACAGAGGATCTTATTCACCTGAGGTTTATTATGTTGTCTTAAGTCTGAAGAGCATGTTCCCAGAAAGGGTTGTACTTTTACAAGGAAATCACGAAGGGCCTGAAGATCTTCTCGCATATCCCCATGATTTGCCATATCATCTCCAAAGAAAGTTCGGAGGGGACTGGCGTGCTGTCTATATGGAGCTGAGCAGATTGTTTAGGCGTTTCTATACCGCGGTCCTTGTTGATGAAAGATGCATAATGCTCCATGCAGGAGTCCCAAGCAAAGCAAGGAGCTTGGAAGATGTTGTTTATGCTCATGAGAAGCACCCAGCTGAGAGCCACTTGGAGGAAATACTTTGGAGCGATCCATCCGACGAGATCACAGGGACCCGCCCGTCGTCCAGAGGTGCGGGCTACCTTTTCGGCGAGGATGTGACTGATGCCTTCCTTAAGATGGTTGGCGTCCGCTTCGTTATAAGAGGTCACGAACCGATAAGTGAAGGATACAAGATTAACCATGCCGGTAGGATTCTGACCCTTTTCTCGAGGAAAGGCTCACCCTATTTCAACCGTCACGGAGCCTATCTTACGCTTGATCTATCCAAGGCTTATGATTCTGCAGAACAGATTGAACCCTTTGTCCGGCAACTTTGATGCAGACCGCTAATCCCCAAGAGCAAACGTCGAATCTTTATTAGCAACGAGACATCAATTGTTCAGAGTCCACATTTACAGGAACAAGGACAGGGATACGTTTGTCAGACTTGCTAGGTTTTCTCCTAGCTTTGGTTGCGCTACTCGTAATTTCACAAAAAAACTTGGGGCTCGCAATGTTTACCGGGGCAATCATCTTAGGCGTCTTCACGGTACCTAGCCAATTGCCGACTACGTTCTGGCTAACGTTTACAGATCCCTCCACAATCCTACTGGCTGTGATTGTTGGACTGATCCCCATTATAGGAGGTGTCCTGAAAGCCTCAGGTCAGATGGACAGCCTAGTTGGCAACCTGAGGATAGGAAAGAGACCGTTTCTTATGCTTTCTCCGGCTCTAGTGGGGTTGCTTCCCATGCCCGGAGGAGCTCTTCTCTCAGCCCCGTTGATAGAGAAGGGCGGAAGGGACCTATCGAACGAGAAGAAGGCAGGGATAAACGTGTGGTTCCGTCATGTACTCTACCTGATCTATCCAATATCTCCTGATCTGATGGTCTCAGCCCAAGCGGCTCAGCTCGGTGTCTACCAGACTATTCCCTATCTTACCCCAATACTCCTCCTTTCGTTGCTTCTAGGCTACTTCTTCTTCCTTAGAGACATCACTGGCAAAATTGAATATAGCGGTGAGTTCTCTATTCGAGGTCTTGTTCTGCCTTTGTCTGCGTTGCTTGCTGCCCCAATCATAGATGTATTGGTGAAGACATTCATGCAACCAACGATCGAAGAAGCCGCAACCCTAATAGGAGTATCAGCTAGCCTATTGATTACCTTGGCGATCTGGGGAGCAAGACCCAGGAAGCTTGGCATGGTTGTATTGGAGGCAGAGCCTTGGAGCTTCGCCTCAATGGTTATAGGGATAATGTTTTTCCTAAACGTGTTCAAGAGATCAGGCATCCCACAATTAGTGGAGACAACCAACATCACTCCGGAAACCCTTTTCATTGTCGGGTTCCTTCTAGGCTTTGGCACTGGACGGATTGTAACGCCGGCAGGGATAGTCTTTCCCATATTTCTTACAAAGTTCGGGGCAATATCTCTTCCCACATTCGCGTTCACATACTTCAGCATCTTTCTCGGCTACGTTGTGACGCCTGTGCATCCATGCGTCTCTCTTTCAGTTGAATCCTTCAAGACCAAAATTAAAGAATATCTCCGTACAGTCATGCCACCAACAATAATTGCGCTTGTTCTCAGCTTTCTCTTTTTATGTAGCGCGAACTTGCCTTGAACCGTCCAATGAAACCAACTGCAGAGATTAGAGGAGACCTTGATATTCCTGCCGAGGTCTGGGGGCTCAAATAAGATTATAATTTCCTAAATAGAGGCAATATAGACTTATGGCTCCTAGATGGAGATGAAACCAGCGACTTCCCCCGCAACTTCCCTCTTTTTTTTGTAAAAAGGTGGAAAGTATTATTTACAGTTTGGAAAAGCAACCGGTAAAAATGGCTGGAAAAACCGCGACCGCGACCTCGACAAACTTCTTAACCGCCTAGAAATAGGTCTCCTGCGTCTGAGGCGCCAGCCTTTTCGAATTCGGCTCATCCAGCCAACGGTTAACCTCCTCAGCAACATCCAACCGTCCATCCTTGATCCTGACAGACAACTCCGCCGTCGACAACCCCAGATACTGTAGGAAACGCTTCGTTAAAATTTATAACTTTGATTAAGCAGAACTAACCTATTGAAGCAGCGGTTGTCAAGGTGTTGATTCAGCGTGGACAAGAAAAATTTTGCCATCATAACCTTTGTATTAATATTGATGGCTTTGTTCGTTGTTCCGGTCAATGCTGAAGGAACTGTTTGCATCGATGTTCTTGTGGTAGATGCGATTAGCGGAAACCCGTTAGCTGGCTCAACTGTAATCTTTATTGAAGAAAATAATATTAACAAACAGATAGCTGGTGCTGACGGTCACTGTCGTTTTACAGCATTCAGCAACAGGTGGTACAACATTCTCGTCTTTAACGATGATCCAGCGACTCCTGGTCGAGATTATGTTCCCTCAGTTTTCACGGCTTATCTTCCAGAAAAAGAAAAGCGCTCCTTGAAGATGCAATATTAGAGGGTTTTCTGGCTGCATCTCGCCGTTCTCCCACAAGTTCCCGAACCCTTGATATACACAACAGCCGCAGAGGAGTATTTCCTACATCACATTTTCGAAATGTTCTTCTTTGCAATTGGGGTTTTAATAAGTAGCTTTCTTTCCCGAATATTTCCAGTGAAATGAAAAGAAGTGTCTGAGAGAACCCAAAACCGAGGATGTTAGAAAAGTGATAAAAGATTACTTTGATCGGAACTTCGGATACGTCTACGAGATCTGGGAGGGTCTTTTGGTGGGAGCAGAAAATTCCATTGTTACTAAGGGTTGAATACAGAGACATCTTCAGTATCATCGCAAAGCTTAAGTGAGAAAAAGCTATGATTACTTGTGAGGGAAATAAATGGAGGGAAAGAAAACTAGACTATTAACTCTAGGCGTGATTGCACTAGTAATTATTGCAGCAATCGGTGCGGCAGCATGGGTATGGTTCGGTATGAAACCCCCGGTAGAGGAGGAGAAACCCCCGGAGGAAGAACCGGTTGAAGGGCCATTTTCGAGAGAGCAGGCATATGTTTGGGGTGCAAACTTTTACGGGCCATTGCCGAATATGAATCCAGTTACTGAATTTCGTATAACCACTGGTTATGATAGAGCTGCTTATGTTTATGAGCCCTTAGCAGTGCTTACTCCAGACGGCAGGTGGATACCAATGTTGGCCAAAGAGTGGTATTGGGTCGATGACTACGCCCTTGAGATAAAAATCTTTCAAGAGGCTCAATGGTGGGATGGACAACCCGTTACTGCTGATGACGTTAAATTCTCCTTGGATACACTGGCCAATTCAACGATTAGCGGAATTCTTGATACTATTGCTTACTCCGACATGGTCGACTGGGTGGAAGTGGTCGACGAGAAAACGCTCCGTCTCCACACCCGTGAAGAAATCGGTCCACGACACCCTCGAGTCTACCGAGCACTTCTTCCGCCAACTCGGATCTTCCCGAAGGAGCAGTGGTCACAACTCTTGGAAGAGTGGGGAGAAAACATCGGTGAGTATCCAAACCTGGACCCCGAGGAAATCATTGCATCGGGACCGTACAACCTATTCTCTAATACTGCCGAATCAACCATATTCAAAAGGGTCGACAACTATTGGGGCAATCAGATCGGTCGGTACTACGCCCCGAGATTTTACCAAGCCCTCTGGCTCGGTACTGCAGAACTAGTTACAAGGGCGCTTGAAGAAGGAGACTTAGATGTCGGCGAGGTTGTAGGAATTGATACAACATGGATCAATGAAAGGAAAGAGCCAGCAGGGTGGTTGTGGATACATAATCCAGATGCCCCCACCCTCGGTGAAGGGATGGCCTTTGAGATGTGCGACTTCGTATGTACTTTCAATATGGAAAGAGAGATACTCCGCCATCAATGGTTGAGGGAGGCAATGGCCTACGCCATAAACTACGAGAAGGTGATACGAGTCGAAGCTACTGCCGAGCAAGGTGCACAAAGCGGACCGTACTATCTACCCTTCCGCTTGCCGAAGGAGTATTACAATACAGATATAGCCGATAAGTACTACGAAACCACGACTGTTCTAGGAGTTTCCGTCATCAAGTACGATCCGCAGAAGGCCGTGGAGGTCCTAAGTGAGCACTGCGAGGGAAGCGTTGAGGAAGGTTGGACCTACGAGGGGGAGAAAATCGGCCCCTTTGAGCTAATTATATGGCCTTATGGGCCCGTTGTGGCCGCCAGTGAAGTCATTGCCACCTCTCTAAGAGACATTGGGATTGAAGCCACAGCTAATCCTGTTGAATGGGGTCTATACTTGGCGCGAACCGAAGGAGGGGCCTACGATTTCGACATTAGGTGGACTCTTCATGGTTTGTCCCCATTCCCCGATCCTATAACTGCGGCATATACCGAAACCTTTCTCACGCCATCGACCTGTTGGTCAGGCAGCAAGGTGGAATATTGGTGGTACTGGGACGGGAACCATCCGCCGCTTGAGGACACCGCCGGTCAAGTGAGGGAGCTAGTAGATCAGCTTTGGTACTTGGAAGTTGGTAGCGATGAATTCATAGCAGTTGTCAGGGAAATACAAGAAATATTAATCCCCCAATTGCCCATGATTCCGCTCTATCAGAAAATTGCTCCAGCGATTTATTCAACGACCCGCTGGGTAAACATGCCATATGCAGACGATCCTCTTGATTGGCTCCCGAAGGCCTCTAACGAGTATCACGGTACACTCATGAATGTTTACCCCAGAGCGATCGAGACCGTGGGTGCAGAGCTCTCTTCGAGCACAGTGAATGCTGGAGAACCTGTCACAGTCCAAGTGACCCTTAGGAACAACGGACTTGTAACATATTATTATCCAGTGATGGTGCATGAGGGTCCAGCTGCACCTGGGGCGTCAATCGAACATTATTTCGATCCAGAGAAACTCCTCGCACACAAAGCCGTATTGGTAGGAGCTGGTCAGACCAGGACCATAGAACTTGAAGTAACGATTGACACACCCGGAGACTACACACTAACAGTGGACTGCTGGCGATACAGCAAGTATGATCCAGGAGATCCGATAGAGCTGACTCTGACAGTCGAGTGATCTGAAGACGGGGATACTAAGCAAACCCTCAAAGGAAGCCTGGAATCAGAAATTGTTGCGCTGTTGCTGAGACTGTCCTTTCGTTAAACCAACCACGTTTAACAACGGCCCTACTACCGCAGTATATACATATGAGACTTCTAACCCACCTGACCTTCCCTAATATTTCGGCACATTCCTCGTCAGAAGGCATGCGAGACCGAATAGTTAAAGCTATCAGAAAACAAAAAGATAAGAGCAGTAGATCCGAAAGTGTCGCCTGATTTCGTTTGATTTTTCTGGTTTTTTTTGGGTTATAGAGAGCGTTCGTGTCAGGCTCTAAGGGGCTGTTGGCGTTCTTTCCATGTGTCACTGGTTCACTGGAGTGTTATGTTCGCGTCGAGGGAAAGTTTTGTCTCTTAGCTTCTCCCATGTTGTGTAGGGACCACAGGTTCTCCAGTACAATGGCGTACTAGTGGCATATCTCTCGAATGGTTTCGTTCTTGCTTGTTGTCTTAGCTCTGAAGTCTTTTCCAACCCTGAAGCCTGTCTCTACTCCCCACCTCTCTCGATAATCTTTCGGGAGCTGGCTCCAAGCTTTCGGGGCCTTCTTAGATCCAAGGTGTTGGTTGCGAATGCGCCGTAGAGTTCAAGGATGTTCCTTAAGCCCTTCTTGGTCTTCCTCACCTGTGGACTGCTAGATTGAAGTTAACGGTTTCGCCGCCCTTCTTTAGGCTGAACCTCCTAACTTGGCCCTTCCCAGTTTTGAAGTAGTCTAGGACAGCCTCCTTCACTCTCTTGTTTTTAGGAACAGCTACGAGAAACTTGACGCCTAGAGCCTTCAATGTTTTTATGACCTCTTGGGAGCAGAAGCCTTTGTCTAAGAGTAAGAGACGGGTGTGTACTCCTTGGCGCCTAGCCTCAGTGACGAGTTCCTCAACGATCTTAGCCTTCTCGCGGAGCTCCAGCGGCTTGACCAAGCGGCTTTTTATGACGTATCTGCGGCTTTCTCCACAAGGCGGATGGCTGCGTAGCAGTGGAACCAGTTCGTTCCCAGCTTATACCTTCCCTGAACAACGTAGGGAGTAGGCTCCCATAGTATGGGATGAAGGTTAAGTCTATGGCAGCCACCGCGCTTCTCCGAAAAGCTCCATTTCTACTAGCTATGGATAACACGTTTTCATTTAACCCAAAAAACGTTCCTCAGAAAGCACTTTCGGATCTACTGAAGAGATAGAAAAACTAATAAGCGCTGGTCAGTGAAGAAAGTGTATCTGAACTTAGGGCTCTTGGGGTGTAGAGATATTATGAGAAGAATCATTAAGAAATTGAGAAGCCCTTTCGTGCTCTTCCTGAGTAAAAAAATCGTTTTTCTACTCACCGCTCTTTTCATATCGTTTTCCTTCATATTCATCGCCCCCCGTATGATGCCTTGGACCCCAGTTGATATAATGATCGGACGACTTGCAGGTGGTGAAGTCACCCCAGTCACGGGTATAGGCGCTGGAGTACCGA
This sequence comes from uncultured Candidatus Bathyarchaeia archaeon, assembly GCA_964447115.1. Lineage (GTDB taxonomy): Archaea > Thermoproteota > Bathyarchaeia > Bathyarchaeales > DTEX01 > CAYRBK01. Next base: position 5,301 of record CAYURV010000008.1, on the reverse strand, counting down.
TGACAGGAAAATCTTTGGAAACCATACGAAGAATATATGAGCAAAAGTTTGGAATATACGAACCACTTCATATACAGTACATTAGGTTTTGGAATAGGGTTATTAACATGGACTTCGGTCTGTCGTACTGGCGGTACCCTCTGCCGGTTTCCCTTCTCGTGAGGCACGCTCTCCTATGGACTCTGGCCCTTATAATTCCAGTAATCCCACTCGGGTTCTCCATCGGGAATTGGATCGGATCGAGGGCCGCATACAACAGGGGAAAGCTTGATAATCTTTTGTATTATGTGTCGCTGTATATGTTTCAAGCTCCCTATTACTGGATCGCCTTGATCTTAGTGTTTGTTTTCGCAATCACGCTTAAGTGGTTCCCCCCGTTTGGAGCATATTCACCTGGGTGGGTGCGTCCGGTCATCGGGTTGGATTGGTTCTTGGATGCGGTTTATCACTACTGCCTCCCCTACCTGTCACTACTTGGCTTGGGGATAGGGGGGTGGGCTATCGGTATGAGGGCGATGATGGTCTACGAGATGGAGTCCGATTACATGCAATATTCGAAGCAATTGGGTTTCTCCCGTGGGAAGCTGAGGAGTTATGCGGAGCACAACGCAATTCTGCCCAACTTCACTTGGATTCCCATGGCACTAAGTTCACTCGTAAGCCAGACCCTATTGGTGGAAGTCGTCTTCGGATATCCTGGACTCGGAACCCTCATGTATATGGCTGTGTACGCAGCGGATTACCCTCTACTTGAAGCGTGCTTCATAATAATTGTTCTGATCGTGCTTGTGGGAAATTCCGTGGCCGACCTGTTATATGGCACAATAGATCCACGGATCGCGACAGGATATGTTGGTGAAAGATGATGCCAGGCCGAATGGAGGTGCTTGCAAAAAACACGAGGTTTCAAGTGGCCTCCGCAGTCGTTATCTTCATAATTCTCGTTGGGATAATTGGCCCCTTCTTCACTATGAATCCTAATAAGTATATCGGGGGAAAATTTGAGTCTCCATCTTGGAATCATAAGTTAGGATGTGATTTGTTTGGCCAAGATGTCTGGGCCCGACTGGTCTTAGGTATCCGTCATTCTTTAGTAGTTGGTTTCGTTGCCGGATCGATCGCACTACTGGTTGCATTTATGATGGGGGGCGTTGGCGCGTACAAGGGTGGATTGGTTGACGACATATCTAACCTACTCAGTAACGTGTTCCTAACTATCCCAGTAGTCCCTGTTCTAATCGTCCTTTCTGTCCTGTTCGGACACAGAAGCCTGTATTTAGTAGCGGCCATCATTGCGGTCATTCAGTGGCCGGGCACGGCAAGAGCACTCAGGTCCCAAGTTCTCAGCCTTAAAGAAAGGGCATTCGTGGATCTAGCCCGCATATTGGGAAAAGGAGATTCGAGAATACTTTTCGGGGAAATTTTTCCGAATATGCTGGCCTACGTGTTCATTCAGTTCGTCGGGATGATCGGAGCGGCAATCGTTATGGAAGCTGGCATAAGTTTGTTAGGATTGGGACCCACCTGGGTTGTCACCTTGGGGAATATGCTATACTGGGCTATACAGAATCAGGGTGTTTTTTTGGGAATCTGGTGGTGGTTCATCCCCCCTGGCGTGGTAATATTGTTATTTACTGGCTCAATGATCATGATAGGTTCAGTGATAGACGATGTGCTGAACCCCAGGCTCACCGGAGCGCTCAAATGATCGCGGGGATGGGGAAAATGGCTCGAAAGATTTTGGAAAGCAAGAAACTAAGGGGGTACTATAGAGCACCGTTTGGCGTCGTTCAGGGCGTCGACGGGGTTTCCCTCTCGGTCTATGAGGGGGATAGTCTCGCCATCGCAGGAGAATCAGGCTGTGGGAAAACCACTCTCATCGAACTCTTCACCGGGACGCCGGTACCCCTTCTGTACTACGAAGGTGGAGATATTATCGTCGAGAGTTATGATATTCTACATATGGACCCTGAGAAGCTGAGGAAGGAAGTGAAATGCGTGCATCTGTCTTATGTACCACAGTCGGCGCTGAGCTCTCTAAACCCGACTAAACGCGTAAAGGAGTTCTTGGCAGATATGTTGAAGGAGCGGACAGGTGAGAGCTACACGCCCGACGAGGCCAAGGAGATGATCGGTAAGCATTTTAAGAGACTTGGTCTGGACACGAAACTCCTCGACCGTTATCCCCACGAGCTCAGTGGCGGTGAGAAACAGAGAGCTACCATAGCGATATCGACCTTTAGCGAGCCATCCGTCTTGCTCGTGGATGAGCCTACTTCGTCCCTCGACGTAAGTTCCCAGAGAAAAATGATAGAACTGTTGGTCGATATTCTTAGGAGGAAGATAGTCCGCAGCCTCGTGGTCGTGTCCCACGATCTGGGGGTCTTGAGACAGATGTGTGATCGCCTCGCAGTCATGTACGGCGGAAGGCTGGTCGAGGTCGGTAAGATGGACGACATTGTGGGCAAACCCCTCCATCCCTATACGAAGCTACTTCTGAGCTCCTTAGTTCCGCTGGAAAAGAATATTAAAAATAAAAGACTAAAGAGCATACCAGGAAGACCCCCAGACCTGAGGGATCCACCTCCCGCTTGCAGGTTCCATCCCAGATGTCCAAGATGCATGGATGTCTGTAAGAAGAAAAGGCCACCGATGTTCAAAATAGAGGGCAGGGAAGTGGCTTGTTGGCTTCTCGCGAAGGGTGGTTAGATGGGGAGAAGAGACCCGATTCTTAGGTTGGAAAACCTCACGAAGTACTACATTTCGGGTTACATATTCACCAAGCGGGTGTGCGGCGCGAAAAATGTGTCGTTTTCCCTAAAACGCGGAGAAATACTTTCATTGGTGGGCGAAAGCGGTAGCGGTAAGACGACCGTTGCCAAAATGATCCTCAGACTGATCAAACCGACCAGCGGGAACATTTATCTGGGCGAAGAAGACGCTCTTAGGATGGATAAAAAGGAATACTGGTGCAGGGTGCAAGCAATTTTCCAAGATCCATATTCGTCGTTCAACGCTTACTTCGTCGTCGACAAGCCGCTGATGGAGGCGTTCGATCTGCTCAAAAAGGTAAAAGGTGTCACGTACTCTAAAAGCGAAAAGCGCGAGATCATCGAGTCCACTCTGGAGAAAATTGGAATGAACCCCGACGAAATTTTGGGCAGGTACCCCCACCAGACGAGCGGGGGCCAGATGCAGCGGCTGCTCGTGGCGAGGTCTCTAATAATGGGTCCAGACTTGCTCGTGGCCGATGAGCCTACCAGTATGGTGGACGCATCGACCCGTGTTGCGGTCATGGAAGAAATTTTGCGATTGAAGAAAGAAAAGACAATGTCGGTAATATTCGTGACGCACGATGTGGGGCAGGCTTACTACATAGGCGATAGGGCGGTGGTGATGAGCAAAGGGGAAATAGTAGAGGAGGGGCCAGTTAAGGACGTTTTTTTCAGCCCAAAGCACCCGTACACGAAGGAGCTAGTTGCGAGTGTGCCCCCGATCCACGAGAAGTGGAATATTTAACCGGATTTCTCTCTTATAGACATCCTCAAAGACTTGCATGCATGCATGCATGTTCAAGACGAACTGGAAAGCAGAATGTTTGAAGCAACTGCGCCAAGCATTTTCGTGAATAATCTCGCTTTTTCATGGTTCCTCGCAGTGTCCCTCTTAGGGGCTATCCCGTTCGGAATCGCCTGGTGCAACACAGCGTGGCATATTGGCATTCTCGCCTTCGCCTTCCAAACATTTCCGCAGAAACCAAAAAACCGTTAGTTTAAATAACAAGTAAGAGAATTGTGGAGTCCGATAGGCAGAGAGTCAATTGAAAAGTAAAAAACCCCTACTTAAATTCGTTGTAGGCATCTTGCTATGTATCTTCGGACTAGCTCTCGCCATGCACGAGTCCATTCAATATCGGGATATATCGTTCTTACCTATGAGTGCAGGATTAACTATTCTTTTTATCTCAACGTTGAGAGAAATTGGTCGAAGATGGGCCCGATAAATTTTTATATTTCTACGCTTTTTAAAGAAATGATTGGTTCAAATGAAAAAATTACTGATGATTTTGATTGCATTTGCTATCGCTTTCTTTATAATAGGAGTAATTATTCCGTTGTTGTATGCCTGAGAGGGTGAACATCACTTCTCAATCAGTCGCCGCCAGAAAGCTGGATATTATAGATGCCACTATCGGTATATGGTTGGTATTGGGTTGAATATGACGAGGAGAAAGATGACCGGAGATGCCACGGTCGCCGTGTACATGCATGCAAATAGAGCGCCTAACATTCTAATGTCTTTTAAATTATGTTCTGAGATCCCTTTATATCAATCATGAATTCAACTGTTCCATTTAGTTTGAGGAGAGAAAGTCAATTTCTCTTTCTGATAATGGGGACTATCAGTATCTTTTTGTGACCCCATCTTTCTTTCGATGTTCAAGACGCAATTGAGATCAAAAAAATTAACGTGACATTTTTTATTACAGTATTCCACATTAACGGAACAAAATATGTAACTTTGATGTCATCTGGGAATCGATGTCCGTAGCTACGTTTTTTAGACAATAAACCTCGGCTGTGATGCCTTTGTTTGACGCTTCGGCAAGGTGCTTACTGCAGCTTTCTGGGCTGAAACAGAGGGGTATCAAGCTCGGTGGTTTCAGCAGGAAAGCGTTTGTTCCACCGTTTCGAGAGGGAGCAATGACGACGCTCACCTTCTTGGAGCCCAGGTTGACTATCCGGTCTATCTCTTGACGTTATGAGATTGAACAACCAATCAAAACTGAGGGCTTAGAAGCATTATGATCACTAGTAAACTTAGAAGATGCTAACGATGTCTTTTGAGAGGATAAGTGAGTTGTTGGGCAGACGGTTGGATGCGCATAAGAGGTTCTGTCACGGGACTATGATGAATGATGAGGGAAGGATTGTGAAGCAGGATAAGTTCAGCAATAATTTCCTAGGTTATGTTCTTCCAATCCATCGACCTATTGTACTGGAACTCGACAAAGACTCATGTGGTCTCAATTCTGAAACTTCGTAATTCACCAACCCATCGCGCCTATCTCGTTAACCAACAACACTCGAACTAATATAGTAAAACCCAGTGATAAGTATACCCATAGCCCTGAAGAGTATGTGGGGCGTGCAACGGTCAGGTTGTTGACAAAGGGCGGGAAACTGATATACGCGATGGGCAGGCTCGGGTCATCGTCACTGCTTTCCCTCATCGATCTCGCGACCTTCTGGATGTACTTGGACTATTTCGGTTTGGGCGGACTGCTTACGGGCTTTGCGT
>CAYURV010000007.1:0-17733 GCA_964447115.1 uncultured Candidatus Bathyarchaeia archaeon | reverse complement strand
ACTCAACAGCAGCCCAACTCGTCCCCCCTGCACCCGCCACATCGATGCCTGAAACTCCAACAGCCTTTAGCTTCTTAGCCTCTTCAGCAGATATGCCGGCACCAGTCTCCTTTACAATGACAGGTAACTTGAGGGCACTTGTGATCTCTTTTATCTTCACGATAATCCCAGTGTAGTCAGTCTCACCTTCCGGCTGCACGGCCTCTTGAAGGGGGTTCAGATGGATCGCCAAGGCGTCAGCATCCACCATCTCGACAGCTTTCTCTACTTTTTCAAGGCCGAGTTCACCCCTGATCTGTGGGCCACCAATATTTGCTATGAGGAAAGCGTTTGGCGCCTTTTTTCTCGCGATCGAGTAGGTCCGTTCCAGCTTGGGATCTTCGAGTGCCGCTCGTTGACTTCCCAGACCCATTCCCAAGCCTAACGCTTCCACGGCTTGAGCTATGGTAGCATTTATCTTGAAGGCTTTCTGAGTCCCGCCTGTTATCCCTTCCACAATCACAGGAGCTGAAAACTTATGGCCGAAGACTTCCGTGGAAAGATCAATCATGTCTCTGCTAACTTCAGGAAGCGCTCGATGCAACAAGAAGACATCTTCGAAGCCTGACGTGATCTTTTTGGCTCTCACATCCTCCTCTAGACATATACGTATGTGATCGTCTTTTCTCTTCTCAATCTGGTTGACCTGAGAATCACCTTTCAATCTTCGTCCCAATGACCTCTTCTCCTTTCAAAGCCTTGTAAATGTTACCTCGTTTTGACGCGTTAACGATTACGGTTTGAATCCCATTCGCGACCGGGGTTATCAACTCCGAGACCTTGCCGAACATTCCGCCCGTTACATCCGGAACCTGCGTCCCGCTTATTTTGTACATCAAACTCTGCAGCTCCTCCAATGTGATGCGCCGAATTAATCGGGCTGAAGCATTTATTTTCGGATCAGAGTCATACAAACCATCAACATCTACGCCTATTATGAGCCTTTCAGCATCCATTCTTACTGCTAGATAGGCTGCTATCTGATCCCCTGAAAGGATTGCAAAGACTTGATCAACATCTAACACAGCGTCCCCGTAAAGAATAGGAACCAGCCCGATCCGGATTGCCTGTTCTATAGGTTTTTTTTCATAGAGATGTATCCTACCTTTTTTGGTCACGATAAAAGAAGAAGGAGCCATCCCAAAAGCCGGAAGCCCTTGATCAAGTAGGCTTCCCACTATGATCTTGTTCAGAGAAACCATAGCCTCATGTGTCTTCGAGAATCCGATGAGCTGCGATGTATCTCTGAAACCTTCGGCAATCCCATAGGCTTTCGCTATTGGATGACCGAAGCTTCCTCCCCCGTGGACTACTGCGAGAGGCGAGACCCCGGCTTGCGATATTTCTTCAGCGAGCCTTTTAATCGCTTGAAGGTTAGGGGTTGAGTCTCTGTCTTTCTTGGTGACGACAGACCCTCCGAGCTTCAGTATCACGGGCCTATTCCTCAATCCTCACTCCCTCCATGGTTTTACTTGTGATAAATGCCTGCCCTCCATCTCGTTCTATGGCCTCTGCTATGTCCTTGAGCTTCTCGGCGGTCGCCAACGCGACCATGCATCCGCCGCCTCCTGCTCCGGTCAGCTTTGCGCCTAGTGCGCCAGCTCTTCTGGCTGCGAAGACAAGCTTTTCAAGTGGTTCATTGGAAACTCCTATAGCGCATAGAAGCGCGTGGTTCATGTTCATCATCACGCCCAAAACGTCAAGGTCCCCAGCCTCTAGGGCTTCTACGCTTCTTGCTACGATCTCTCCACCCGCTTTTATAATATTATCAATGACGGATGGGTAACGTCTCCTCAGATCGTTCACCTGAGCAACCATCTCGCCCGTTGACCGTTCCTTCATCGTGTCCCCGATGACGAGGGGCAGATCCACTTCAATGTTCAGGGGCTTGATCTTCTCTCCTTTGGTATATTGGATGACTCCTCCATAAGTCGATATAGCGGGGTCTATGCCTGAAGGTGTTCCGTGGACGATCTTCTCGGCATCAAAGGCTACCTGAAAAATATCGTCTCTCGAAAGTCCAGCCTGCCAGAGATGATTTAGAGCGGCAGCTGTCGCGACAGCTACGGCAGCTGAAGAGCCCAAGCCTGCGGCTGCAGGGATCGAAGATTCGATCTCTATGTTAACGCCTAAGTCTTTTCCTGAGAGGTCCATAAGGTTTCTGGCGACAGCGTAGATGGGTTTAAGTCTCTTTTGTGCTTCTTTCTCCTCCCCTTCAGTATGAAACTTTCCACTCAAAAAGTAGCCATAGGCTCGGATTGTCTTTGATCTTAACCATATCTTCTTGTCAGTCCTGGACTCCGCTGTGACCGTTGCACGTTTGTCGATGGCCAGAACTATTGCTGGTCCTCCGTGTACCACGAAATGTTCACCTAGAAGTATAACCTTCGCTGGCGCTGAGGCTCTTGCTCGTGTTTTCAAACATCAGTCTCCGCAAGATCTTATTTTTCAAAAACAAGAGAAGCGTACCCGACAACGGCTGAGGTGTCGCCCGTTATATCGCCACTTGTCTTGTAGCTTAACAGCTCTCCTTTTCTAACGCCGGCTCTTTTGGCTGACGTGATGAGAGCAGTAACTGGACCATATCCGCATGTAGAGATCTTATTAGTTTCTATGACCGAGTAGAACAGCTCCTCATCAAGATTGACCACGGCTTCAATGGCTTTCTTATCTTTTTCTGTCGCCCTTCTATGAGGCTCGTAATGGGTCATGTCTGTCGATGCTATCACGACGGCGTTCTTGCCTTTCAATACTTCTGACAAGGTTTCTCCCACATCTCTGCAAGTTTCCAGATCCTGCATCAAGAATGAGATCGGGACGAATTTGAAGGATGAGCCATATACGTACTGTAGGAAGGGCAGCTGAACTTCGACAGCATGCTCGTAGGAATGGGCTGACTCATCTACGTCTATGATCCCGGAGCTTCGCACAACCTCCTTAGCGGTTTCTGCGTCTATCTCTACATCTCCCAGCGGCGTTCGCCAGACACCAGCGTTCATAACCGCCACGCCGCTTCCAAGGCCGTGATGATTCGGTCCGAGGATCACAAAAACATCCACCAAACCGTCGGAAGCTAGCCTATGATAAGCATTGGCAGCAATCGGGCCCGAATACATATATCCAGCATGAGGACATACAAGTCCCACAATCCTTCTCGGGCCTTTCTGGTCTAAAATAGGTAGCTCTCTGGGTCCAAACCTATGCGTGAAGCATTCTTCTATCTGTCTCCTTAAGGATGTAGTTGAGCCTGCGTAGAAACTGCCAGCTACTCGTGCATGTCTAACCTTGCCTGACAGCTAGATTCCTCTCCTTGAAGGGTGTCAAACCTTTATTCAGTTAAATATTCTATCAGGCCAACATATAAATTGCTTTGAGTTTAGGTCAAAATCTCTTGACAGGTGAAGTGGTTTCGTCATTGTTGGGGCTTTTCAACTAGTTTTACTTCAAAGTCTTCGATGGATAGAGGAATCTCGCCCGCTGGGGGTATCTCACCTCTTTCGCGTAGGATCTGCCTTGCAAGAAGCCAGTAAACCACTGCCAGAGCTCTTCTGCCCTTGTTGTTTGAGGGGATAGCCAAATCAATGTAGGCGAAGTCGTTGTCGGTGCTGCAAAGCGCCACGACGGGAATACCCATACTTGATGCTTCCTTCACTGCTTGAAAATCTGCCTTCGGGTCGGATACAAATATCACGTCAGGTTCAATACGGTTTGGGTATAGCGGGTTCAAAAGCATACCGGGAACGAACCTGCCAGTTACAGGCGTCGCCCCTATGAGCTCACAGAACTTTCCCACTGGTTCACGTGCGTATAGTCTAGCTGCTGCAACCGCTATCTTAGAGTGTTCGATACGTGCCAGAAACTTGCCTGTGATGCGTATGCGTTCATCAGTCTTCTGGAGGTCCAGTACGAACAATCCGTCGCCTCTTACCCTATAGATGAAAGGCTCCATGTCCTTCGTCTTTATCTTTGTCCCGATGTGAATTCCCGCTGATAGCAAGACATCTTGAGGTAATAATAGAGCTTCTGCGGCGGTGCTTGGTGCTTCTCCTATGGTTTCTTCGGTCAACACTTTTTCCCTCCTTAGATCTCAAGCTTGGACATGCGAGCTCTATCGCCAAGATTCTCTTCAATGCGAATGAGCTCATTGAGTTTGGCTATTCTTTCTCCCCCAACAACGCCAGTTTTGATCAACGGTGCATGGAACGCCACTGCCAAGTGGGCTATTTGAGAGGCGGACGTATCGCCAGACCTATGAGATATAACAGGAACATATCCGTTTTCCCGTGCGAGTCGAGTGGTATCCCAGGCATCGGTAAGGGTTCCAACCTGGTTCATCTTTATTATAATTGAGTTACCGGCATGTTCCTTAATTCCTTGGCTCAAGCGTCTTACACTTGTGACGAACAGATCGTCGCCGCAGATCAAACAGCCACGAGCCTTGGATGTGAGTTCTCTGAAACCTTCAAAATCATCCTCGTGAACAGGATCTTCAACGTAAATGAGGTGATACTTTTTCATAAGACTCAGTATGTACTCTATCTGTTCGCCTTTGTCTCTGTTCACGCCATCTCTGGTGTAGATGTAACACTTCTTTTTGGGGTCCCACAACGAAGAAGCCGCGACATCTAAGCCTGCTCTGCACTCGAAGCCAACCTCCTCCGAGAATTCATTGCATGCCTTGAATACCGCTTCAAGGGCTTCATCGTTTGAGATGTTCGGTGCCCAAGCTCCTTCATCGCCTTTTCCGCCGGTGAAAGTTGTATCTTTTTTTTGTAGCAGACCCTTAAGCTTCTTGTGTATTGCAGAGTTAGCGTCCGTTGCAGATGTGAATGATGGGGCTTTCAGGGGCAGGACCAGAAACTCTTGGATGTCGGTCGCTTTTCCCAAAGCATGTTTCCCGCCGCCCACAACATTTCCTAAGGGATACGGAAGATCAGAGGCAAGTGATCCGCCTAGATATTGGTAGAGAGGTAGATTGTATGAATTTGCTGCGGCATCTACTACGGCCAGAGAGACCGCGTAAGCAGTATTCCCGCCGATGTTCCGGAAGTTCTCTGTCCCATCAAGCTCGTGGAGCAATGTATCTATCTCCTCTTGCTCATCCGCATACATTCCGATTATCTCAGGTGCAATCAGCTCCTCTACCTTCTTCACGGCTTCTTCGACTCCTCCTTCGGTGAAAGCTATGGCTTCTGCTTTCCCAGTGCTGGCGCCGCTTGGAGCTGAAGCTCTTCCCATACCGTCAACTGTCATTACGTCTACTTCTATCGTTGCATCTCCACGGCTGTTGAGAACCTTTCGAGCTGCTACATCCTCGATTATCGTGGACATTCTACACCTTTTCCTCTCTGTTCTCCACATTTCCTTTTTCATAGAACTTAATAATCTCGTCTATGATCTCGACATGTGACATAAGCATACGGCGACAGCAATAACGAGTCAGGCCTAGATCGTCCAAAACCTTTCCCGCGGCTTCTCCGCTCTTCACTCTTTTCGCAAACTCTTCCCACTTGTCCCCTACCAGCTTTCCGCAGCTAAGACATCTAACCGGGATTATCGTTTTTTTCCCCGTCCGTTTGGCTTTGGGTTTTCTCATCTACCTATAACTTTTCTGATCTCTAGCTCTCGCTCCTGGCCCGCCAAATTTCTTCGGTTCCTTTCTTCTAGGATCGCCAGCAACCATCGTTCTGTCGTATCTCAGGTACTGTGTCTTTAGATGAGAACTCTTCGTCCATTTTACTAGTGCATTGGCTAGGGCTGTTCTGGTAGCTTCGGCTTGTCCCATGAAGCCGCCTCCTTGCACTTTCACGTTGATGTCCACCTGTTTCCAGATGTCTTCTCCAGCCTCCAAGAGTGGTTCACGTATTTTGTCGCGGGCGACTTCAGGCTGGTAAATCTCCAGGGGTATATTATTTATCCTTATTCTCCCCTTTCCTTGCCTGACCGTTGCTCTGGCTATTGCGGTTTTCCGTTTTCCGCTTACGATAAGTACTTTCTTAGAGCTTGACATATGATACACTCACTCCTTCCAGCCAATGTTACGGGCCAGTTCTGAGACTTTAATGTAGGGCCCTCTTAAATGTCTAGCGTCCACCTCAAGAATGGTCTCTTTCTTCTTGTCTCTCAGTTCTTCAGGCACACCGATGTAGACCTTAAGCCTTTTCAAGGCTTTTTCCCCTCTAGGTTTCCTTCGCGGAAGCATGCCTCGAACAACCCTTTTGACAATGGTATCAGGCCTTCTAGGATGCAATGGACCTTTCCTGAAATGACCTACTTCTAGAAACTTCTTAGACTCTCCGATGATGCTTAGTCTTTTCCCAGAAATGACGGCTTCCTCAGCGTTTACTATCACGATATTTTCGCCTTCCAGCAGTCTCTTGGCCACTACACTTGCCATTCTTCCTAAGATTAGACCCTTCGCATCAATCATGATCGTTTGTTCGCTCTCAGCCTCTGTCAATGGTTTCACCTTATTATCTTGACGTGAGCTCCTTTAGGGTTCAATTCCATAAGCTCAAGGATTGACAGGCATTTCCCCTTAGCTTTAAGTATCTTGGACTGTGCCTGATCAGAGAAGCTAAGTGCTGCAACCCTCACTGGATGTCTTATTAGACCCGCGCCTAGAACCTTACCTGGAACTAGAACATCATCACCTTCCTTTGTGTAACGATCTATCCTGCTCACGTTTACAGATATCCGTGTTCTTCTGGGCTTGGATAACCGTTCAGCCGCATCTCGCCATATAGAAACCTCGCTTTCCCTGGACTTTTTCCTCAGCAAGAATATCAGATTGGTGAGATTCGGGTTAGTGCTCTTAGACTGTTTTCTCGGGTTCATCCCCAATCCCCGCAAGATTGTTCATAAAATCAGAATACTTCTTCGCATATATCTTGAAAGCCTCGGATACTACGCGTTCAACTTGGAGGACGCTTGTAGATTCCACATAGAAAATAAAGGTGCTCTCGTCGGGGCTTACGGTTATGGCCGGCGGATCTTTACTACAAGCCTCGACGCAGTCTCCACACAGAGTACAGTCAATCAGGTTCGCCACTGTAATCTTGTTTCCATTCTTCGCTAAGACTTTTCTTGGGCATATGTCCACGCAGTTCCCACACTTGTCACAGTTGGCGGAACGTATCTTGATCACTGGCATGTAGCGATACGCGCAAGCAGAGACAGGTTGCCACTTTGCATGGACTTTTCCTTTACCAAGCTTGGCGTATGCTTCCAGTCTCACTCTTTGGCTTGGAGCCAATTTCACAATTGGAATCTTATCGCTAACTGGGGTTATGTTAGGGTCTTCCGGAACCATATCTCCAGAGTAGACGATTCTTATTTCATCTCTAGCTAGGGTGTCCATGGTCAGAACTGTGCGGCAAAGATGACAGCCAAGTTCGCTTTTACAGCTACATTCTTCCGGGAGATTATAAGAATCAAGATTCGTCTTTAACGGGATGAGCCCAAGCCTTAGGGCTAGGATTTCGTCATGTAGGACGGAGGAGTTCTCGATCACTACAACATCGTGTATTGCCATGCAAGGAACTTCGGCGAGCATTATCTTGCGAATGGTATTGGCTAAGGGGGTGCTTACACCCTCCACTAAGAAACTGATTGAATTCTCTGTCTTTTCAAGGATACGAAAGTTCATATTTAGGTCCTCATCATAGGAGCTGGCATTCTTTTAGTCTTCTTTTTTCAAAAGGAGAAAAGAGCCCTATTTCAACCTTTCCCTCAGACGGTGAACTTAGAATAAGCATGTTACGAACTCGTTAAGATAATTGTCTAGACTCTGCGTCCCCTTCGTCCACCTTTCCGTCTAGTCCCATCGTGTGGCAGCGGAGTGACTTCCTCTATTCGTCCTATAGTCTTGAACCCGGCTCGTGCAAGAGCTCTAATTGCAGCCTGTGCGCCCGGACCTGGAGTCCTTGCACCGGACCCACCCGGAGCCCTGACTTTTATATGTATGGCCGTTATTCCCTTGTCTTGGGCAATGTTGGCCACATGCGAGGCAGCTCTCATTGCGGCATAAGGTGAGGATTCTAGCCTGTCTGCCTTCACGAACATGCCTCCGCAGGCTTTTGCGATTGTTTCGGCTCCACTTAGGTCTGTTACGTGGACGATTGTGTTATTATATGAGCTGAAAATGTGCACAACTCCCCATTTTTCTTCCTTTTTACTCATTTGCCCCTCCTCCGCTGACAACTGCTTCCATTGATTCCCTGATAGGATGCTCTATGTTAGACAAAGGGCTCGTCGTCGAGTAAGCGATATTATCCTCTTCCTCTTTCAGAACGAGATAACTCGGAGAGAAGACTTTCCTTTCGCCTACGGCTATATGCCCATGGGATATTAACTGTCGAGCTTGATAGATGGTCTTAGCCAAACCTTTCTTGAGGACCAATGTTTGGAGCCTGCGGTCTAGAATAGACTCCATCGTCAAATCTAGAACATTATCAAGAACAGCATCTTCGGACAAGATGCCGAGACGCTTCAATCTTCCAAGAATCTGAGCCTCAGCTTCTGATCTTTCAGAGACTGACATGCTTCGTAGCGACCTAGCCATGCCTCGAAATTTTGAGAGCATTGTCCTATGACGCCAAAGTTCCCTCTTATTCCTCAAGCCATATTCACCGATCAGTCTAAGTTCGCTCTCTAGGATGTCTGATCTCCACGGAAATCTAGGAGGTACATATTTCTTCTTCTGTTTCTTAGGGTCCCCCAGCTGGCTTCACCTCTCTCTTCTTCCTTACACTAACAGCCTTCCCTTTCCTGCCTGTAGTTCTGGTTCTCTGGCCTCGGACCCTAAGTCCATACGCGTGGCGGTAGCCCTGCCAAGATCTCAATGTCTTCTTTTTTTCAATGTCGGTTTTTGTTTGAAGATCTAAGTCTGACGTAGTGATGTGTAGGTCTTTGCCTGTTTCTAGGTCCTTACGTCGATTGAGAAGCCAAGCTGGTAAGTCGTAATCCTCAAGGTTTCTTACAATCTCCTCTATCTTTCGGATTTCAATATCCGAGAGGAAACCCAACCGTTTTTCCAGCGGTATGCCAGCCTTCTTCACGATAGCATTTGCCAGTCGAATGTCTACCCCTCTTATTTTGGTGAGAGCGTACACTACGTTTCTTGTACCGTCCAAGTCATTTCCCATCATCCGGATGATGTGCCTGAATTCAGTAGACATCGAGCTGACCTTCGAGTTGGCTTCTCAGACTAACTAGGAAGATGTTCGTTTTTATTTAAAGGTTGCGCCGGAAACTTGTGCGTTATCTGAGATGACGATTAGAGATCACTCTAAAAGAAATCCTGCCCTCATAATCTTTTACGGTACTCTTTCTGTTTCCTTCACCGGTGCTGTGAAAGCCCTATACTATCGGAACGATCAAGGAAGCTGCCCTGTAAAGAAGCATGCTCATAATTGCTGTGCAAGGAACGGTTAACCCCCATGTCAAAACTAGACGGGCTATCACAGACTTGTTGATGGCTCTTCGGTCTTTTGCCAGGCCAGCTCCGATAATAGCTCCAACACTTGATATGGATGTTGAGATCGGTAGGCCGAAGCCTGAGTAAATATATGGCAGGGTTACAAATAGATAGACCACCAGAGCGTTTGCGAGCTCAGCTGCAAATCCCGAAACCACATCCAGACGTATAATTTTATAGGCAACAGTTTCTATGACCCTATAACCCCACGTCAAGCCGCCTAAAGCTATGCCCACAGATCCGAACATGGCTAGTAGGAACACGGCAGTGGAACTGGGGATATTTCCTATTCTCTGGGCAACTGTCACGTAGACTCCAGTAGAGTTTCCTACGTCGTTAGCGCCAAAGGAATAAGCAGAGAAGCAAAGAGCTCCGATTAAAAAGAAAGAAAGAGCCCTCACGAACCTTTCGTTGTTCAAGATATTGCGGAAAATCCTATTGATGAGAACGTAAAAAAACATGGACAGCAACATAGAGATTAAGGGCGAAACGATCCAAGAGACAGTCAATCTTACGAACATATCGATCATCGATTCCATCGGCCCATGAACAATCAAACCGTAACCAATAACGCTTCCAATAACTGAGTATGTGTTTGATATCTCAAGTCCTTTCCATGTGCAAAAAGTGACCCACAAGCAAGCTGAAAGGGTTATCGTCAAGCCTCCCAAAACATCGATATCCGGCACTATGCCCGTACCGACAGTTTTGATGTTCATAAAGCCTTGAGCCAGTGCTCCTACTGCGGAGAAAAATGCAAATAGAATGATAGCTCTTCTAGGAGAGATCACCCCTGAACCAACAGCACAATCGGTAGGAGTTGCAGCGTCATTCGCGCCAAGGTTCCAAGCCATGTAAAAAGATAAGCCAAGTCCGCAAGCCAGCAATGTAGTACTTGCATCCAAGCGGTCAATTCCTTCCTTCTGGATCAAATGTCGAGGATGGCGGTGGTAAAATGGTTCTCCGCTATCGCAGGATGGCTATGCTTCTGATGACATCGGCTACGTCCTCAGAACGGTCAGCGATGTTCTCCATGTTTTCCACTGCTTCTTTCAACATTAACCATGCTGCTATGCTTTTGACTTCGTCGCCGTATCCCAGAATATTCTCTATCAAAGCGACGCGATATTCATCTATCTCTTCTTCCATCCTTTCCACTTCATGCGTAACCTCTATAGCGGCTTCAGGATCATCGAGAAGTTTCACGAAGGCGTCTCTCATCTTTTCAGCTATTTTGACATCCATGTCTGCAAGACCCTTCAGCCCATCTTTGATTCTTTCTGGAAGATCCGTGGCTGACGAAGCGCTGATCTTCCTTGCAGCTGACTTGGCGTTGGCAGCTACGTCGTCAGCTGTTAGTACTACCCTAATAACATCCTCTCTGGTTATCGGGTGAAACGGCCCTCTGGAAAGTTTGTCCAGTATTTCGCGTTTCAAGTCGTCAGCATCGCGTTCTTGATTGAAAACCAGTTTGAAATCTTTTTTTGCGCTCTCTAAGTTTCCCTCGCAGAAGGAAATGACAACCTTTCTCATTTCAGCGACAGTTGCGACAACAGCGTCAGCATGCAGCTTACATTCGCTGAGGATCTCTTTCTCTATCTTCCTTGACAGCCAGATTGAGGCGTGACCTGACTTAAACATGTCAAACCGCCTGGACTATGTATCGCTTTAAGCCTTAAAAGCATATCATCCAGTCTTCTCTGAGTGTCTCAGTTATCATGTCAAAGGCCCTCTTTCGAGCTCATCTGCCATACATGCCGATATAGCAAAGACCATACTCAATATGGCAGTGAAAGGTGCACAGTTTGTTGCAGAGTACTTCACTTTACGGATATGAGGAGGACTTTGCGTGACGCCGCTAGTTCTCTTCATGGTTTCAGTAAGACTTTCAAGACTTTACCTAGCTTTTCATGCAGTAGTTTGAAGCCCGTTTTTGCTTCGTTTAAGGGAAGAACGTTCGTTATCAAGGTTTTCACATCTACTCTTCCGTCCTCGATCAGGTTCAAAGCCCTTTTGAAGTCATCAATGTCATAGCAGTACGACCCTTTGATGTCAAACTCTTTGACGACTGCATCCATTACATCAAGTCTCATAGTTTGTTCAAGGTTGCCTAGAATCGTCAGCCTTCCGCCCCTTCCAAGCACCCTCATTGCATCCCGTACTGTAGCCTCGAGACCCACAGCCTCTAGAACTACATCTGCACCATTTCCATCAGTCACTTCCTTGACCCTCTTTTCTATGTCTTCGGTTTTCGAGTTTATTGCGAGATCAGCACCGAAGTTCTTAGCGAATTCAAGTCTGTAGTCAAGTATATCCACAACAGAGACATTGCCCGCTCCGGCGGCTTTGGCTGCTAGAAGAACCGTCAACCCGATGATCCCCGCGCCAATTATGGCAACCCTATCGCCAAGTTTGATTGTCGTCCTGTTCACCGCGTGAACAGCAACGGCGAGAGGTTCAACCATGCTTCCCTCCTCGAAGGACACGCCTTCAGACAGTCTATGGCAGTTGTTTGCCGGGACTGGGACGTATTCAGCGAAGGCTCCGTTCTTATGTAGTCCCAGAAGCGTTAGGTTACGGCAGATATTTCCTCGGCCGCGTGCGCATTGTTCGCACTTGCCGCAACGTATTACCGGGTCAACGACAACTATGTCGCCAATCCCTAGACCCGTAGTATCTCTACCCACTTCTTCAACCTCGCCTGAGAATTCATGACCCATAATAAGTGGTGGTTTCCTCCTCTTGGAAATCCCTTCAAACGCATGAAGATCAGAGCCGCATATTCCGACCGATCTAACCCGTACAAGGACCTCGGTACTTTCTATCCGCGGTTTAGGGACATCTTCAATCTTGATGTCTTCGCCCCCATACCAGACAGCTGCCTTCATAGAGTCTCACTATATCTCTGAATAGTGGCTTGTGGATTTATCATTTACCAGCAAGTCGATAACCCTCTTCCTCTCTGAATAGGCTACCGTAATAAGGGACCCAAGGATTAGGCTTCTCTTAAAAAGCAAGGAATATATTATGATAACTGCTACTATTGCGTGAGGGATGCCTATTGGTTTCAGCATGTGTGTTAATTAGAACATCCGGCGGGAAGTTCGAGGATGTTGTAAAGATGATCCTGCAAATTAAAGGCGTCGAAAGAGTCTTCCCTGTGTTGGGCAGATACGACGTCGTAGTTGACATGGGAGACATGGACCATCGTGATCTCGGGTCAGCAGCGCTCAGGATAGGAAAGATGGTTGGCGTAGTATTTACGGAAACCCTTGTGGAAATCGAACACTAGATGGAGGACTAGAAAAATGCTTAACGCATGCGTGTTGCTGAAGGTTGTGCCAACAAAAGCGGATGCGATCTTGAACGAGGTGAAGGCAGTCAGGGGAGTTCGAAAGGCATACTTCACCTATGGAAGGTTCGATATTGCTATATTCGTTGAAGTCCAAGATTACAAGGAACTTAGAAATATGACGGGCCAGATCAACGAGATAGCTGGCATAAGGAGCACAGAGACGCTGGCTGAGGCTTAACACTAGTTTCCAGTTACGAAGCTTTGGAACAAGGCATAGAAACCATTAATTACCTACCGTCATTATCTACTATCCCAATGATTGACGGTAGAATCTAGTCATTACCATTTCAACAGGTAGTTTAATCTCAACATCTAGGGTTGGATTGAAATTATAATCAGCAATATTCCGAACTGGAGGAAAGTCCCATGAACCTTCTCGTAGTATCGAAGATGGATACCGCTGGCATGAATATTGCCAGCCAACTATTGACAAACCATGACTTCCAAAAGACTTCTGAAAGGTTCTGTGAAAATCCTGTTTATCTTCGAAAGCTTGACAACGAAGAAACCGCGAAGCTATTCTTCATAAAACAAGAACCTGTGAACACTCAGTCTATGGCTTTTCCTTCGCCATTAAGATTGCTAATATTCCTTTCGAGGCATAGCAGCAAAAGCGGAACCCCGACATTGTCTGTCCACACCCCGGGAAACCTTGGAGAGGCATCTTTAGGCGGTCTAGCAAGAACCGTATCTGTCGCCCCGGCAAGCGCAATGAAAGAGGCTCTGAAAGCCATGAAGGAGGCTCAAGAAGACATGAGGCTAGATTACGAAGTCTCCTATGAATGCACGCACCACGGGCCATCTTTTAATGTTCCAACAATGTTTGTGGAACTTGGAAGCTCTCTCAAACAATGGAAAGACACTAGGGCTGCTCAGGCAGTAGCGAGAGGAACAATGGACGCCTTGACCAGCGGAAAATCATATTCTGCCGTCTTGGGAGTCGGTGGACCCCATTACGGTATGAGGTTTACAAGAAGGGCATTAAGCTCCGAGACTGCTTTTGGCCATATGATACCCAAGTTTATGATTGGAGAGCTAGATGAAGAGATGTTGAGGCAATGCATCCTTAAGACCGTAGAGCCCGTGAAAAAGGCTGTTCTGGACTGGAAAGGGATAAGAGGCGCTGACAAAGAGAGGCTTCTCAGCCTACTGCGAAAGATTGACGTGCAAACAGAGAGAATATGACCTTAACGATGAAAATGTCATCTTCAAGTTTCCCATCTCTACAACGATAGAATAGGCGAGCATAGATGGTTTCCTATCAAAAAGAGATATATCATTATTGTGGAAATATGACTAGATTTGCCTTCAAATGATCTTGATGATTACCTGACCACTCCATTTCTGAAAGGAGGAAAAATATCTTCACTACGCGATTTCGATTGCTTATATAACATCTGATATTGCCGTTATTACGCGGAAATCTTGGATGACAATGCCACAGCTTTAAGATAGGCTTTCTTCAACAGGTCTCCGATAATGTCAGGGGAAGGTAGGCTTGCGTTGATGGCTAGGTTGTATGCTTCTATGTAGGCTATCTTGACTAACGTCGATATGTTATCAACCATTGGAAACATCGCATTCAATGATAGCCTAAACGCTTCCATGTAGGCTTCCGCTATATTCTGCCTGTACCCATCTAGGTCTAGCTTCAGCTCTTCCTCGGGTATTATTGCCCCGGCGTCATAGACAGCCTTGAGTGACAGACCCATCTCCATAGCTCTCATGCCCATCTTTGAAAGAATAGGGGCAAGACTTTCAGAGATCACTTCCCCTTTTCTGGCAACCACGGTGTCTCGGTTCACCCAGACGCTTCCTGACTCAATACGGGTCGGTATGCCGACTGAGCCAAGTTGGCTGATGATCGGTCCCGGCGAGAGCCCTGTATTCCCCCCAGGGACAACTACATCTTCGGTTGCCACGTCCCCTGCCTTTGCAAAGGCCTTCACCTTGCTCCTCTCAAGGAGAAGAGCGAGTCTAAAAGGGTTAAGGTTCGTGAAAACAAGGAGGTTTGGGCCTTTAAGGTGTTCCATCAGCCTATCTATATTTGGCTTTCCCTCAAATCCTGAGACCGCTCTTTCAACCACCGCATTCTTAATAACGCGAACTTGAGCGACTCCTTCCAGCTTTTTCCTAAGCTCTTGGAGCTGAGAAGCTCTAACCTTATATAAGCTGGCGATACCCAAAGCTTGATATTTTTGGACCATGTCTCTTAATTCTCTGACTTTCTCAGCTTTCTCAAGTATCACCTGGCGCTGCAACTCTTCTACCCCTCAATATTTACTTTCACCGGGGGTCCCATGGTTGACTTAATGTAGACTGAACCTATGCTTTTGACACCCCTCTTAAGTTTACCTCTAATTCTGTTTAGCACAGCTTGAACGTTGTCGACGATCTCATCATCCGGCATGCTCTCTGCGCCAACCCGGCACTGAAGAATCGGTTGACCACGAGTCCTAACAAGGATAATCCTCCTCTGCCTTTCAATCTCTCCCTCTATATTCGCTGTCGGAGCCACTGGCACTGGCATCTTTCCTCTAGGACCCAAAATTGCGCCAAAGACTCTACCCACAACAGGCATTAACGGGGCTGCTGCGATGAAGGAGTCAATTGTGTCAGCCATCTTCCTCTGCCTCTTCTTATCGTTGGCGAGACTTTCGATCTCAGGGCCCTCAAGAACAAGGTCAGCGCCGCCTTTTCTCGCCCTAAGAGCCATATCGCCGCTGGCAAAGACGCCTATGCTAACCTTTTTACCCAGCAAGTGTGGGAGCTCTATGTTCTCTTGTATCTTTCCCTCCGGTTTCTTCATGTCAATGTCTCGGAGGTTGATGATTAACTCTATGGATTGGTTGAAATTCCTTTTTCCAGATTTCTCCCTAAGTTCTTTGAGAGCGACCTTAAGGTTTTTTGCTTCGACAGACATTTCTAAGTCCCAAGTTACGAGAATTTGATAACTCATTGATAAAAATGTTATTGTCCAGTCCTTTTCTCCTCTAGCTCCCTATCGTATTTTCCTTCGCCAAATTCTTGAAGGACTGCCTTTGGGTCTTTCTGGTCAATTGTCACACCCATGCTGACGCAGGTTCCAACCACCTCTTTCACAGCAGCCTTCAGGCTCCTAGATAGTAAAGACCGTCTCTTAACCTCGGCTATTTTTACAGTCTGTTCAAGAGACAGGTTTCCTACTTTCTCCGTGTTTGGCTTTCCAGACCCCTTCTGTATCCCCGCTTCCTTAACGATCAGAGCCGCGGTTGTCGGTATTCCAACCGTCACCTCGAACTCCTTCGTATCGGTATCTACAATGATCTTGACAGGTACCTTCATGCCGGCGTAGCTTTTTGTTTCCTCATTGATCTTATTCACAATCATGAGGACATTAACGCCCAAAGGTCCCAAAGATGGTCCGAGTGGTGGACCTGCGGTTGCTTGTCCGCCACTTACAAGGGCTTCGACGACTTTTTTCTCGGGCAAGGTTACTTCTCCTCTTGTTGTCGGCCTTTTTTCTGAACGACTTTCACATAGTCAGCATGGACTGTGACGGGCAATGTAAAGGTCGCTTCTAAAAGCTCTATGGTTACCTCCTCCTTGGTCCTGTCTATTCCTGTTATTTTTGCCTTCATTCCCTTAAAAGGTCCCCCAATAACCTCGACTAGGTCGTCAACATCAAGCTCCTCAATCGTGGGTTTCACTACAATATATTTTTGGACCTCTGAGAACGAGACTACGCCTGGAACCCTTGACCTGACGTGTTTAATGCCCGTGATTGCTTCCTCAACTATATGAGGCCCATCAGCCTCGATGAATATGTAGCCTTTCAATGCCTCAGGCACGAGTATCGCTTTTATCGGTATGTTGTTCGCTTCAGCCCTGCCAGTGATAAGGTTAGACACGTTTCTCTCCTGTCCAACTGTAGTCCTAACGGCAAAAACTATGGTTGAGGGCTCTTTTTTGCTCATCTCCTCTAGCCACCTAAACGGGGAAACTGCTCGCTATAAAAGTTGAAAGGATCTTCACGATGTAACCCACAAACCCAATGCCGGTAATCCCGACTGAGCATATTTTTATGGTTAACCAAAGCTCCTTTCCCCCCGGCTTCTTTGCAAGCCTAAGCAAGCGGGAAGACGAACTTAGGAACGACCCTAAACCCAAGATGACCAGCTCTTTCAGTTACCACACAATTGGAGAAACGTCTTCTATATAAAGGCTCACTAAAAAGTAGTCATTTTAAAATGTCAAGTAAGAAAAACAACCTGTTTGACCTTAAACCGCTAAGTTTCAGAACGGTGATAACGCTTCATCTTCTGAACTAACTGTAAAGCCGTTCTTAATTGTAACGTTACCTCTTTATCAAAGTTGAATCCATAACGGTTTAAGGTTTTGTTTAGTTCGCAGAGATCATGCGAAGCTAAATAATTTGGGAGTTCTGTGTCGGTTGTCAACTGTATTTGTGGAGATGAAATACAGTTAGTTAATCTATATTCATTCTACTACAACTGAGTACATAACTTTCAAGGTTACAGTAACTATATAATAAGTCCACCACAAAGAGCATCCAATGAAGCCTGGTTTGATCACACGAAAAACTCCGATAAGCAAGATATGGATTCCAGTGATTATGTTTGTGATAACCGCGTTTTCAGCATATTTCATACCCAGTGATTCGTATCCCTCAGTTTTTTCCCGATGGGTCTCAAGTGCGTTTTTCGTTCTGTTCTTGCCTGGATATTTTTTAGCAGACGCTTTTCTATTTGATAAATACGGGTTAATCGACAAACTAATGTTGGGGTTTGCTTTCAGTGTAACCATAATAGCGAATTTGGGTTATCTGTTAAATCAGCTTCCTTGGGGGATAAACACAGGC